>JBCBPQ010000006.1:0-85414 GCA_039820645.1 Cyanobacteria bacterium J06633_8
AATGCTGCCTTACTAAAAAACGCAAAGCGCATATTGTCATCATCGCAACCGTAATAGCAACCGCGATTAAAGAAATTATCTTGAGAATGGGGTTCAATAAAGAAACAAACCCTTCCATGTACCCAACCGCAATAAACCGAGCAGTGAATCCTAGCACCATACCAGGGCACCCACAACTCTCTATAGGCATCGTGCAGACCCCAAATATGGTCGTAACGCATACAATCGTACTTGGGGAGAATTAACTCTACGCAATTCCCCCGGCTTTCTAATTCCGTACTAAGTCCATAAACAACATCCCCTAAACCTCCAGCTTTAATAACAGGAGCGCATTCTGAGGCAATCTGTACGACGTACATTCCTACTCCTTGCTTAACCCGCTTAACAAAAATTTACTGTATTCTGTTTTCAACCAATACAGGAAATTTACTTGACACGCAAGATAGTACAAAAGATGATAATTTGCATCCCCACAAAAAAAAGAAACTATTTGTAAGTTGGGTTATGTATAATTTATCAAAATTTGAGACATTAAAAAACCCGGTTTTTTCATAAAACTGGGCTTCTCGATGCTCATGAATAATGTGATTTGTAGGTTGGGTTAGACACGATTTGCAATTTTGTTTGTAACTATAAATTATCATTATCGCGTCTTAACCCAACATGAATATTTTGGATAAATAAAAAATTCCCCATAATACCATCATAAGACTGTTGGGTTACGGTGCCAATATTAATTACTTGTTAAATGTGAGGATTTTTCATGCACCTAACCCAACCTACGAGCTAATATCATTATTTATCATTCACCGTAACCAAACCGAAAAAATACTATCTACCCTTAATTGAAACAGTATCGCTGGTAATTTTTACATAATGTTGGGTGACGGCGCTGCTATAAATTTTTTGTTAAATATCATGATTATTCGTGCGCCTAACTAAACCTATATACAAACTAGGAAGCATTACACCCCTCTACTTAATAAGGAGAGGGGAAGGGGGTGAGGTTTTAATTGCGTGAATAACCTTAATTCTCAGTATGTCAATATTTATTTAAATTAATCTGGGTAAAATTGCGGGAAATTACTTCATAAGTCAAAATGTAGGCAAAAAAATGATTTTGCACTCATTCATAACTAGAAGTGATGAAACCCAACCTCTCACAAAACTTTTCACGTCGTCGATTTTTACTTAGTAGTACAATTGCTGCTGGTGGAATTGCTGCCACAAGGTTTTTACAGAATAAAAGTTTTGCTCAAGCACCAGGTATTATCACATCGGACAAAATACGTCCAAAAATACCTTACGGTGTAGCTAGCGGCGATGTTGATACTAATAGTGCGGTTATTTGGAGTCGCACCAATAAACCAGCGCGGATGATTGTTGATTACGCAACTAATGAATCTTTCAGGGATGCACGACGAGTTATTGGTCCTGCTGCTCTGGAAGTTAGCGATTTTACTGCGCGAGTGAATCTAAATAATTTACCAAGTGGTGAGCAAGTTTTGTATCGTGTAGTTTTTCAGGATTTAGCCGATACCAATACTTATAGCGCTCCATATATAGGTAAATTACGAACTCCATCACCAACGGGCGATATCTTTTTTGCTTGGTCTGGGGATACTGCGGGACAAGGTTGGGGTATTAATCCAGACTTTGGCGGTATGAAAATCTACGAAACAATCCGGCGGATGAAACCAGATTTTTTCATCCATTCTGGCGATTATATTTATGCCGATGCACCAATTGACGCTGAAGTCAAGTTAGATGATGGCACTATTTGGAAGAATATTGTAACTCCAGAAAAGTCCAAGGTTGCGGAAACTTTGCAGGAGTTTCGCGGTAATTATGTTTATAATCTGCTTGATGAAAATGTTAAACGCTTTAATGCTGAAATTCCGCAATTAGTGCAGTGGGATGACCATGAAACAGTTAATAATTGGTATCCTGGGGAAATTTTGGAGGACGAACGCTACAAAGTAAAGAGCGTTTCTCTGCTGGCAGCGCGAGCCAAGCAGGCATTTATGGAATATACACCCATACGCTTTAATTATAATGACCCAGAACAAATTTATCGTTCTTACAAATATGGGTCTAATTTGCAAGTATTTATGTTAGATAAACGCAGCTACAGAGGACCTAATACAGCTAACCGCCAGCAGGAAGTTAGCCCGGAAACGGCATTTTTAGGTAACTCTCAGGTGCGCTGGCTAAAAAATCAATTACTTAACTCAAAAGCTACTTGGAAGATAATAGCTGCCGATATGCCCATCGGGCTGTTAGTTAAAGATGGTAAAACTAATTTTGAAAATGCATCCAACGGTGATGGTGTTCCATTGGGTAGAGAATTAGAAATTGCCGATTTATTGCGTTTTATTAAACAGAAAAATATCCGTAATGTAGTTTGGTTAACCGCTGACGTACATTATGCAGCAGCCCATTATTATGACCCCAATCAAGCCCAGTTTACTGAATTTACACCATTTTGGGAGTTTGTGGCAGGTCCTTTAAATTCCGGCACCTTTGGTCCAAATCAATTAGATAACACTTTTGGTCCCCAAGTAAAGTTTCAAAGCGTAGACTCGACAATGAAACCAAATAGATCGCCTTCATATGGTTTGCAGTTTTTTGGTACGGTAAAAGTCAACTCTCAAACTAAAGCTATGAGCGTTGCACTACATAACTTAGAAGGGAAAATCCTCTATAGCGTAGATTTACCGGCTTCGTAATTTATAAATCGTGATTCGCAATTGTGATTTCAACAATTTAACTTTTTTTTAATTTATATACGGTTCGATGGGGCTTAAAGATTTGACATTTTTGATTTACGGGGAAATTACAACCACATTTGTGGGTTTAAAACCCTAAAAATTTAAATTTATAATCTAAAAACCCAATACTATAGCTTAATTCTTACTTTACCTTATGCCACCCTCTCCCTGACATCGGAGAGGGTGCAAAAGGAAAAGTAAGGGCTTGACAAGTATTCCCAAACGACTAAAGCCAAAATCTAAAATTGTTTGTTCATAACTACGAATCACGAATTATTGATTAGGATTTTGGGTAATGTGGTTGTTCTGCATGTATTGGTGGGTGTATGTCAAAACTTGATAATGGTCTATAGCTGTACTCTGAATCCGATTCTTTTTGAATATGTTTTTTGATTGCATCTAAATCAACAAAGCAGTCTGCGACATCAATTAAGCTTTCACTAGTCATTGAACGCAAACTAACTACTTCGACTCTAGAGCCTTGATAAGAGACTGCATTCACAGCATAAGCTAAATCACCGTCACCACTTACCAACACCGCAGTGTCGTAGTAAGGAGCTAAGTTCATCATGTCTACTGCAATTTCTACGTCCAGATTGGCTTTTTTTGAACCATCCGGGAATTGCACCAAGTCTTTGGTGATTACACGATAACCATTGCGACGCATCCACAATAAGAAACCTTGTTGTTTTTCATTAGTTGGATCTACCCCCGTATAGAAGAAAGCACGCAACAATTTTGAATCTTTCGCTAAGCAACCTAGTAGTTTGGCATAATTAATTTCAATTCCTAACTGCAATGCTGCATAAAATAAGTTTGCACCATCGATAAAAATCGCCACTCTACCGCGATTGGGGCAAGTGAAAATGCTTTCATCAAGACCAATCTCCGGTGTTTCCATGTAATCTTCTGGAACTTCCGGTACGGCAGGCACATTACTGACTATCAAATTCGGTCGTTGATATTCTGGTCTTTGATATTCCAATTGTTGTTTAATTGGTCTTTTTGGTCTTTTGGCTTCAGTAAAACTATTAATGGTCATTGATACCTCTAAATGTCAAAGCAAGTAATTTTTTTTGATTAATACGAAAACGAGATAAACAGTGGGATTTTTAATCCGGAAAATGGAAATGGTTTTAAGTAATATTCTGTGAACTTCACGCACACCACATACAGTCCTACGGCATATTTGCTAATAATTCGGGAATAATCCTCGATTAGCAATTATTACAAAGGAGACTTTGATTCCCGTTTATAAAACTGATATTAACGGAAGTTGGGTAAGTAATATTACAGGTTGACAATTCATTTTAAAGGTTATAACTCAAAAATGTCTGTTTTAAGGATATTAATAAAACTAATTTAAAGAATCTCTGTAAATATACGGTAATAGTTTTACTTATAAAAGACTCCTTCGCGACCCATTTAGTCAGAATAAATTTCATATTGCGTTATTTTGAAAAACTTTTCTTAATGAATCGATAAATATTGGAGAGTAAATAAGCATTATAAGTAGTTTTGTGTAAATAAATTTGCGGATAAATTTCAATATCAAAGATTATCTCCTTCGCTTTTACCTAATATATGACGCTATGCAAAGCTATATTGCGTTGTTATACCTCTTATGAAGTTAAATTGCGTTTGTGAGTGAATTATCTTAAATATCAGTATTTTAACGGAAGTCATCACTACAACCTCCGAATTTAACTGCTTCTATCCTAATCGGATACAAGCAATACCGATTCTGGATAAACTTTCACCTTAATATTACTTAACGATTAACAAAAAGCTTTTATATTTGTTGCTAATTATTAACCATATTTTGAGCTTGAGTTTATCTGCAAATCGGCAGTTTGTTTGGCGGTTTTGCGCTTGGGCTATCTTGGTTTTCCTAGAGTTGTTATGTACAAAACTGCTTCGTCCCTGGGAATACCCAAGACTTCATTTACTTTGTCATCAAAAAATCCAGCAATACCGCTAACTCCTAAACCTAAATGAATCGCAGCTAAATTAAGTCTTTGTCCTAAATGTCCGGCATCCATGTGCAAATAGCGGTAAACCCTGTCACCGTATTGAGCAACTGCAGTTTTTAGATCCGCAGTATGGAAAACTAGAGCAGATGCATCTCTTCCCAAATCTTGTCCCAAACAAAGGAAGTGCAGTTCTCGCCGGAAATTTTTAAAGCGTACTTGGCGTAATTCTTGTGAAGAAGGGGCGTAATAATAACAGCCCCTTTCCAAACCTTCTACTCCAGAAACAGCAATAAAAGTTTCGATTAGATTTAAATCGAAATAGTCTGGAGAAGTTTCGTTATTTTGGTCAGTATAATTTTGGGGTTGATAAGTGAAATCGAGTAAAGCTTTTAATTCATCAAATTTCAAAGCTCCACCGCTAAAAGCGCGGGTAGAACGACGTTTAAGAATTACTCCTTCTAATTCTTCAAGTTTTTTACCCCAGTAAATGGGTTTAGTCGCAGTAGAAAATTTCTGGCAAAAACTAAAGTTATATTTGTCCTCAATCGATTTATCTTGCTTTACTTGCGCTTTATTTAACTTTTCTTTGGCACTCGCTTGAATCTGCGTCGCAAAATGGAAATAATCAAGCAGTTCTCCATCAGGAATTCGGGGATAATCAGTTTCAGTAGTAGAAGGTAAAGCTGTATTACCCGCAGGAACATTTTGCTGGTTAGTCAAGGATTTTGATTCTATGGAGTCATTCTCTTGCAAATCTGTCAAAGGAATAACCGCGATCGCCTGCTCTTGTTTGGGATCGATGTAAAGCAGTTCGTTGACATCTTCATCAACAAAGCCACCGATTAAATGGGGACGATAACCGGTAAGTGCCCCAGCTAGTTCGATATTTCCAATCAGATGTCCTGTATCCAAGCAAATTCGCCGGTAAGCCCTATCTTCATAACGCCAAGCCGAACGATAAAAAACAGAAGTGATAACTATTGCTAGTTGAGCGCTTTGTAGCGAAGAATTTTCCAAACAAGCAGATTGTAACTTCTGCCAAACATCGCTTTCCCAATAATGCATCAAGGAATGAGTCCGACATTGGTAATTGTACAAACCAGGAGGTAAAAGTGGCGTACCTCTACTTAGTAAATACATTTCCGCCGGATACAAACCTCCTGCCGAAGGAGCAGCACGCAAATACACCGTGCTTCCCATAGAGGAGGGCATTCTGGCAGTTAAACCGTAACTGCAAAATAGCAGTCGAGACAGCCTTTGCCACCATTGGGCTTCCGAATTATTGGCAAATGAAGTTGGTTTCTCTTTGATATAAGGTTTTAAATCGAAAGTAGAACCAATTTTGTACTCTTTGAAGGGTACGGGTTGTTTAGCCCAGTCTAAGCCTTTATTTTTGGCTGATATGGTTTCTGGGTGATACTTAGTACGTTCGTGATAATGCTGGGCTATTGATTGGTGTAATTCTGGCATAAGAGTTTAGGTACGCTTGTGCTAACAAATATCTTGGCATTCTTAAGGGTCATTATTTCGTGATAAAAAGTACAAATTATGCTTATTTTATTGTTTCCTAAAGTTTTATGAGTGGCAATGATAATAAGATATTGGGTATGGGAAATTGAGCTTTAATTTATATTTTTTTAATCTTTAATGATTATTTTTTCCAGAAAGCAAATTACCTAAGTTGGCAAAACTTAAAAAAAGTATCTCGGTAAACTTTGCCTTTTCACAGATATCTGAATTGCAATTCAAAAAAAACGATACTTCAAAAACCTTTATCTCCAAGATATCGGGTTGATGTTCGTCAGATAATTTTTATCATTATTTATAATTATATTTATAATTATAAATATAATTATTTATAATTATATTTATAGTTTTAATAGTTTTATTTTGCAATCAAATTACAATACTCTATTGGCAATTATTAATTATTGTCAGGATTTCTTGGTTGTGGAGTTTGTTGCAAACGTCGCGAAAAACGAACTCTACGCTTTAGAAAATAGCCAGCAGTCACCAAAATTAATAAATATGGAGTGTAAACAATCATCCAAATACCCAACTTCATTAATCCAAGGGTAAAAGCACTAAAGGAACTAGTAGAATTATTCCAGGCATCTTGAATTTGTGAAGGCAATCCAGGTTGATTGCTGGTATTTGAAACTGCTGCTTCTAAATTTAAAGTAATAGTAGAATAAGCAACTTGATTTTGCAAGCTTTTTAATTGAGCCGTAATCCGCTCAATTTGTTCTCGCACTTTGCTAAGTTCTTGGGCAACGCCTAATATATCTTTAACAGAACCCGATTTATCCATAATTTTCTGCAAATTACTTTCAGTTCTGCGTAAATTGCTTAATCTTGCTTGAAAATCAACTATTTGCTCGCCAACATCTTCAGCGCTGATACTCCGACTTTGTATGGTTCCTAACTCTGACAATTTGTTAAGAGTTGTTTCTAAAAGGTTTTGCGGAACTCGCATTTGTATTGTCGCATTAGGGCGGGAGTAAGAGTTATTAAGCTGTGTTTCTTCTAAACTAAGCAAGTAACCATTCTGCTGATTTATTATTTGCTCTACAACATCAATGCTTTGATCTAGGGAGTTAACAATAACTGTAATTTGGGCTTTTTTTATCAGTTGCGGCTTTTTTTGCGGTAACGCTTCGTTAACTTGAGCAATATCTGCAACTTCTTGAACTGCCTTGGGTAATTCTGTACCTTGGATTGCACTATTAGTTTGATAAGAAGCTGAAGCACAACTCGTGAAAATTAAACTTCCGAACAAAAGGCTTAAAAATAAATTGGGTTTACTTTTTAATAATCTCGGAGAAAACTGAGTGTATAATTTCGACATAATAAAAGTATAAATACTTATTTTTTTTATAGACAATTTCTTAAGATGCTGGTTTAATATAACCTCACTAATATTAGATAGCTACAAGTTTTCCATCTCAAATTCCGAAATATAACAAGGGCTTAGGAAGCTTGAGGATATAGTGTATTTTTTGTCATCTTCCCAAAGTAAAAAATTAAAACAGTAATTTCTTGTTATAAAAGTCCAAAACTATAACCTTTAGATGGTTTTTTAATCCCTGCTTGAGTTGTTAGATGAATAGTGGCACTGGGGATTATCTACAAATATGGAAACTATAAAACTTGGGAAAAGCGGTGTTTCTACAAGTGTAATTGGCTTGGGTGGAATGCCAATGTCAGTTTATGAGCGCCCTTGTGAATCGCAATCGATAAATGTTATTCATCGGGCATTAGATTTAGGTATTACTTTTATCGACACTGCTGACTCCTACTGTAAAGATGAATCGGACAAACATCATAATGAGCGATTGATTCATCAAGCTTTGCAAAGCTACGATGGTGATACCAGTAATGTTATAGTCGCCACAAAAGGTGGTTTGATGCGTCCCAATCAAAGCTGGATTCGCAATGGTAATCCCGAACATCTACGGGAAACTATTCGAGTCAGTTTTGCAGCTTTCGGTGGCAATAAACCCATAGATATTTGGCAATTTCACGCACCAGATCCCGATTACAGCATTAAAGAATCCCTCACACCCGCCAAAGAAGCTCAGACGGCAGGAACGATAAAAATGGTTGGGGTTTCTAATTTTTCGGTAGAACAAATCAAGCAAGCGCGAGATGTAGTTGATATCATTTCAGTGCAAAATCAATATAGCCCTTGGCAGCGACAACCAGAAATAGATGGAGTGTTGGAATATTGCGAAAACGAGGGCTTGACTTTTATACCTTGGAGTCCTTTTGGTGGTCGTCGTCGCCATCATAAGTTAACAGATATTCAAGTAATTAAAAACTTAGCTGAAGAGAAAAATGTATCTGTATACTGCATAGTTTTAGCCTGGTTGCGTTCAAAATCGCCTTGTATATTACCAATTCCTGGCGCAAGTAAAGTTAGTAGCCTCGAAGATTCAGTTAAGGCTGTTGAGATTACATTATCCGCAGAAGAAGTGCAAAAAATTGATAGAGAAACTGCGTCAGATTAATTATTGCTACTGACAAAATTGATTCAATAATAATTGCTAGCAAATTAACAGGTAATTATGTCACATCTTGCACCACTGCGAGAAACCCGGTTTCTATTCGTGAAACCATGAATATCTCGTTGTGAAATCGTAAAGAAACCGGGTTTCTTTGAGTTATAAGTTAAATTCACAATTTGTTAAATGAAAATTGCTTGTAAATAAATAGGTAATTATCCTGTCTTGCAATAAACTTTTGAAAAACTGTTATCTTTTCCCATAAATAAATATGTATTATCTTTATCCAATTAATTCTTTATAAGTAAACAGCAAATTAACATTATATTAATTTGTCTCTATATATTTTTAATTCTTATTTTTTAGGCTTAATAGAAGCAATATGTGCTTTCAGCATCATTTATAAACTTCCGTTAGCTGCTAAATTTGATTACTGAAAATACACACACAATCTACCTATGCAACCTTTTAGAATTGTATCGAATAAAATAAATAATTATGAATCTTACCCCAGATTTATAAAAAATAGTTTAGTCATGAATTGGGGTTGGCTAATTTCCTTTTTAATGATTTCTATTTTTAACGGTTGGATGATTCAGGTTTCTCGAGTAGAGCCACTTTTCTTAGATGAAGACACATTAAAACAAGTTATAGCAATTTATTTTGCCATCTTTCCTTTAGCAGCTACAATTTATATTGTAATTAAAAATACAGCATTTTTAGTAGCTTCTTTAGTTAGTTCTAGATTAATTTTAGCAGTTGCTTTATGTTATTTAATTTTACCGGCTTCCAACTCATTATTCATGGTTTTTTTAGGCTTTAATATCTTATTTTTTATATTTATTTTAATCTTTGTTAGTAAAACTCGCGGCGCTATATTTCCAGCTTTCATATTATTTTTTACATTAGTATTATTCCTCATCGGCTACGGTAAATGGGCTTTTTATATAGTTTGGTATTGTAATTTAGTTGTAACTGTGAATAAATCCGGAAGACACTTAAGAAGTGCTTTAGATAGTTTTGATGCTGCGATGGTAAGTTTAACCGCGATTGCCGCAGTGGGGTTAGCTGTTGGATGGGTAATGGGTGGTTTCTCTGGGTAAAGTTGTAGATATTAAATACAGGTAACTTTAGCAACCCTGCATTTTCCAAATACGGGTTAATAATTTTTGCTAAGAGGTTATTTATAAAGTAAACGTTAAGACCGAAGAAACCGGGTTTCTACTATAGTGACAACAAATCGGAAGGTAGCTTGCTCGAACAGAAACCCGGTTTCTATAAAGTTATGTCAGTTTAATATTTACTTGATAAATAGTTGGGAAGCCTAACATCAACTATCAAAAATAGTTTCAGTCGTTTTAATTACGAATTACAAATTACAAATTAAATAAGTACCCGCTTTACGGTAATATAAAAATTCTGTAATTAATCAGGATGCTTATCCCGGAAGACGCAATTATGGCTCGGATGTATTACGACTCGGATGCTAATTTAGACCTATTAGCAGGAAAAACTATAGCGATTATCGGTTTCGGTTCTCAAGGTCATGCCCACGCCCTCAACCTTAAAGATAGCGGCATGAATGTGATTGTTGGACTGTATCCGGGTAGTAAGTCCGCTGCTAAAGCTGAAGCAGGTGGGCTAACTGTTAAAAGTGTGGCTGATGCTGCTAAAGCTGCCGACTTTATCATGATTTTGCTACCCGATGAGGCGCAAAAAACCGTTTATAAGGAAGAGATTGAGCCTAATTTAGATGAAGGAAACACTATAGCATTTGCTCACGGATTTAATATTCACTTCGGACAAGTTGTACCACCCGAGAATGTAGATGTGGTAATGGTAGCACCCAAAGGTCCAGGACATTTGGTACGTCGCACCTATGAGCAAGGGCAAGGAGTTCCTTGTTTGTTTGCTATTTATCAAGACAACACCGGACAAGCACGGGACAAAGCAATGGCTTACGCTAAAGGTATTGGCGGAACCCGTGGCGGTATTTTAGAGACAACCTTCCGCGAAGAAACCGAAACCGATTTATTCGGCGAACAAGCAGTATTGTGCGGTGGTTTAAGTGCTTTGATTAAAGCTGGTTTTGAAACCTTAGTGGAAGCAGGTTATCAGCCAGAGCTAGCGTATTTTGAATGTCTACATGAAGTCAAATTAATCGTTGACTTAGTTGTAGAAGGTGGACTTGCAAAAATGCGTGATAGCATTTCAAATACTGCTGAGTACGGCGATTATACCCGAGGACCAAGGGTAGTAACCGACGAAACCAAAACAGAAATGCGTAAAATTCTCAAAGAAATCCAGTCAGGGCAATTTGCGCGGGACTTTGTAACCGAAAATCAATCCGGGAAACCAGGTTTCACAGCTATGCGTCGTCAAGAAGCCGAACACCCCATTGAGAATGTAGGTAAAGATTTACGAGCTATGTTTAGCTGGATGCAAGAAGCCTAATTGGGAATCGGGGATTGGGCATCGGGCATGGGATTAAGATGTTCTTAAAGTAGCAAGTAGCAAGTAGCAAGTAGCGAGTAGGAATAGAGGGCTAAGTAAGCATAATAAGAATGCGATAGTAATTTCTTCCTACTTTTAACTCTTAGCTATGCCCAATCCTCAATTCCCAAATTCTCAATTACTTATTTTTTTCAGCTTCTTCTATGGCTTTACGAGTTCTTTCGTGAGGTTTGAGTTTTGATTCGCGATTAGGGAATAGCCCAATTAAATTTTTGTTGATAGTATTGCGAGTATTAAGGCTGGCTGATTTCATCGGCTCTGGTAAGAAGCTATCGCCAATTCCGACAAAGATTGCAAACAGCAGAAATATTACAATCAAATTAGACTTTCTAAACATATTTTGGTAACGCAGCTAAACTTAAATCAATAATTAATCAAATAATATACAGCCTATTTCATCTTCGTAAGGTACATTTGGACGGGCAGGGATGCCCATCCCACAAGAATTTTGTAATACTAAGCTGTACCTCACTTATATGCAAAGTGCTGTATTTAGTTTATTTGCTCTTTTTTATTTTCCGTAACGGTATTTATAAGTAAATTTGCTTTCTCTTTGCTTATATTTCCCGAAGGTATGTTAAAAGACTTGTATCACCCATCAAATACTGTAAGTCTTCTGATGAAACCAAATATTGCATCTAAACTCAAACTTATATTCAGTGGATTAACTACTTTATTATTAATTTCTTCAATTGGTTTAGATAATCCAGTTAACGCTCAGCAGAAAGATACAGAACTTTTGCCTTTCTTTGATAATCAAGATAACCCGGTGCCAGTCAATTACCCATCTGGAGCCGAATTAGACATTACACCACCCGCACCTCAGCTAAATTCCTTTGATAAGGCAGTACTTAAAACTTGCGGCTCTATAGGTACAAAAGTTAGACCGAACCAATTTAAACAGTTATTATCAGATTACCCGGAAGTATTAACAAAAATTCAAACAGCTACTAAAGGTGAATTGCGTCCTGGACGTAGAAGTAAGTCAGAATTTTTACAAGATTTAACTAATATTTGGTTCAAAAATAAAGGTTTTGAGCATATATTCTGCGGTGAAATATACAACGAAAACGATATTGGCGGATTGCATTTTCACGGTAGATATTTACAATTACAAAATCAAAAGATTGGTGGAAGACTTCCTGTAAACCCTGGCAGACAAGAAGTAATTCCTGGCGTGATTTATACAATGGGTGTAGTTATAAAACAGCCCAATCGTATCGTTAGAGATGAAATTAAAGGATACGGTTATTTATCTAATGCTGAAGAACTTTTAGTAGATATAACCAAAGTATATAAACAGCAAAAGAACACAGAAGGTGCTTGTATATATCAACAATTAGATAAAGAAACCGGAACCAGTTTTCCTACAGTTTTCGTCAGAAAGAATAAGGGAATCATTACTTTCTATCCAGATGCCACTCCCAGGGGGAGACGGTGTAAGACTTAGTATCAGTGAACAGTTATCAGTTATCAGTGAACAGTTATCAGTTATCAGTGAACAGTTATCAGTTATCAGTTATCAGTTATCAGTGAACAGTTATCAGTTATCAGTGAACAATTATTTAATAACTTTTCATTGCTTACTGTTGACTACTGAGTGTTGACTCTTGACTGCTCACTGCTGACTGTTGACTGTTCACTGTTGACTGTTCACTGATAATCCCTGGGACGTTTTTCATACATTGGGTTTGCTGCTTCTAATTGTGCTGCAAGGCTGATAATAGTATGTTCTGCTATGGGCTTGCCGATTAACTGTACTGCTATAGGTAAACCTTTTTCATCAAAATCAATGGGAAGGGATATTGCAGGTTGTCCGGTAGCGTTTGATGCTGGACAAGGTGCAATCCAACGAATTATATTTTCAAATATTTCTTCAGGACTTAATGCAGCCCATTCACCAACCCGAATCGGTGAATGAAGATAAACCGGCATTACTAACACGTCTATCTCGTCGAAAAACTTGACGATTTTTCGGGCTACCATTTGCATCTGATAAACTGCCCGTAGGTAATCACCTGCACCACCATTTCTAGCTAATAACCAGCGATTTAAGGGTTGTAAAATTTCTACAGGAACTCCAGAAGCAGCTACATTAGCTTGCCAAACTATTTGAAATGGTTCTACCAATTCGCTAACGTCGGGACATTTTTCTTCTACACTGTGCCCCAATTCTTCTAATAATTTAACTGCTTTCATTACGCCTTGGTGACAGCTTGAGTCTGCTTCTCCTAAAGGAGGAATACTCGTACAATAAGCAATGCGTAGATTTTCTACTTTTTCTTTACTAGCAGTTAAAAATGATTTTTCTGGATCTGGTAACCAGTAAGAATCCCCACAAACATAGCCAGACATAGCATCTAGCAAAGCCGAAGCATCAGCTACCGTCCTCGCTAGGGGACCATTTGTAGCAATTCCATTCAGGCGATCGCCTACGGGTGCGTGAGTAATTCTGCCTCTCGATGGCTTGATACCAACTAAATTACAGCAAGCAGCAGGCCCGCGAATCGAACCGCCACCGTCGGAACCTTGTGCGATGGAACACAACCCTGCTGCCAGTGCCGACGCTGCACCACCACTAGAACCACCAGATGTATATTCTAAATTCCAAGGATTTCTAGTAGGGGGAAAACCTGTAGCTTCTGTATAAGGGAATGAGCCTAATTCCGAAGTTGCTGTTTTACCTAAAATTATGAATCCAGCTTGTTTGATTTTTGCGACAACACCATCATCATAATCAGGTACATTACTAAGTAACGCCGCATTACCGTAGCTACAGGGAATACCTGCAACTGGATTCAAGTCTTTGATGGAAATCGGCACCCCGAAAAATAATGGCAATTCTTCCATTTTAGCCAGCATTTCGGTTTTGCTTTTAGCATCAGCAATCGCCTCTTCTGCCGTAACAGTAAAATAACTTCCTAACTTAGAATTAAATTGTTGAATGCGTTCTAAATATAATTCCACCAACTCCAGCGGCGATACTTCCCTACGACGGATTAATTCTGACTGTTTCAACGCCGGTGCGAACGCTAAATCAACTGGATTCATCGATTTTAACTACCTCAAAAACAAAAATCTCCTCTATGGGAGGAAATTAATTTTATTCTTTCTTGACTTTTCTCGCTTACAACTCCGACACAATCCAAGTCCGAGAGGAAGTGCAAGCGGAGATAATTCAGTTTAGCTTAGTTTTTGTAGCATGGATATCTTGACAAATTTTTAGCAACCGAAATATTGCCGAGAATTCCTATGTCTGATTTAACAGAAGCTGTGAATCGAGTTTTGAATTTACTGCAACGACGAAAACTTGAATATCCCTATTCTGCGATATTTCTGAGAAAGCTAAATATCTAGAGTCTTTATAGGGTAATTAATACAATCTACTTAACATTGAATAGCAAACAGTTAGCTATTAGTAGATTAATTTTAATAAACCCGGTTTTTTCAAAAAACCGGGTTTCTAGGTCTTTACAAACGATTTATATGTAAAGTTTTTATAGCTTTTTGATACTACTGGCTTGCATTTACAATTTTTATATAGTACAAAATAACTAGCAAATGTTTTAAACAAATTTTTGATGCTGCATTTTGTTTAAAATTATGAGACAGTGATTAATATCGTAATGAATTTCATTGTCTTATATTTACCGATGAATACATTGTATAAAAAGTAGAAAGCGATGTTGGAAAAGCTGATAAAATACTTTGTCTACGCGACAAAAGGTCATATTACTAAAACGCAATTAATTAAGTTTTTGTATTTAGCCGACCTTTATTCCGTAAAATGGACTGGCAAACAACTTACAGAATTAGATTGGTATTATTATAAATTTGGTCCTTGGAACGAGGATATAGATTCTGCTTTAAATAAAATGAATGGTAAAGAAATTAGTATAGAATCTGAATATAATACAGTCTTTATTCAACTTGGTGTTGAAGCAGAAGATATCGAATTTTTGCAATTACCTGTAAGTTTAAAATTAATGCTTGACAATATTAGAAGAGAATGGGCTGGTTCGGGACAAGATAAAATGAGTCAATTGTTAGATTACGTATCTAATACTGCTCCAATGATTGATGTAAAAAAAACGTATAAACCAGAAGAAAAAGTTAAGCTTAACCTACAGTTAGAACAAGAAAAATTAATCAAGGAATTACACTAGGATTATCAAGTGGCTGGACAAAAACCTAGACAGGGTTGGATATATGTTATTAATCCTTACCGCGTATCTCTTCGTTATAAACTCGGTCATATTCATATTTATTATCTGGAGCAACCGGGTGAAATTGATTGTCAAACGAATTCTTGTAACCAAATAATTAATTCTAGTAGGGTGTTTCGTGGAGAACACCCTTATATTATTTGGACATCCGATCAATTCCAAAAGGATATAAATTATATAGATACTTTTACCGCAATTCCTTTAACTTCAAGTACGCGAGAAAGAGATAAAGGTTTACCAACTGCTTATCCTATCAACGCAACAAGTAGAAATGGACTTGACAAACAATCTTTTGCTTTAGTTCATCAGGTTTGTACTGTAGATGCAAATTGCTTCAAAGATAAAAATGGTGATTGGTTAACTAGAATTGGACAAATAGATAAACCTGATAAACAAGCAATAGAAGAACGTTTAAAATACTTTTTAAATATTCAAGAAAATCCCAGCCATGATTGGTTTATGGAAAACGCAACTCCCGAACTTTTGAAAATGGTATTTGATAATTTACCTGACAATAGTAAAAAATCGGTTTTGGAAGAATTGATTGATGATGTTGAATTTTAAAACTTAAAATTGAATACTCCCCGCCCTACAATCCCGCAGCCAAGTTTGAATTCCTTGCCCTACTGCACTATTACTACTTTCTCTTGGTGGTGTAGGTGGTTTTTGTTTGGGATAACCACCCGTTTGAGAATACATCATTGACATTCGCCAACCGCTTTCGGTTTTAGTTAAAAATAGCCAGTGAAATTGTTGTAACTGAACGGCTTTACCTTTTAAATACTGACGTTCTAAAGTTGTAAAAAATATTTGTTCTACTTCTTTACTGCCATTGATTGACTTATCAGTTTCATCCCTCCAGCTTTTCAAAGGTAACGGTGTAAAATCTGGTTTCCCAGCTAACAACATATAGCTATAAACTTCTACAGAGCGATCTAAACGGCGAGCGCGTTGAGTCGCACGATTGAAGTAAGCTGGTAAATCTCGTAATAATTTAGTAGTTAAAATAGCTAAATCTTGATTGGAACAGGAAGGTTTTTCTTTAGTAATGTTAACTGTTGATTTCGCAGCCAATACCGAAGAGTTATAACTAAACGTATTAGACACAACAATCCAAAAGCTAAATACAACCAATAAATAATAATTTTTATTTTTAAGCATTATAATTACGCCATTTCTCACCTTTATAATATGCTTAATTTAAACGACGTAAACCAAAATCACATAACCAAGATTTACGGGATTGTTACAAAACTCTAGTTGTTGAATTTGATAGAATTTTGATGAAAATGATTCATAATTTTATTGTGTAGCGCATTATGGTGCGTTAGATGATGTTTAAAAACTTTAGTCTTTAAAAAAAATAGTCGTGCATCTAACACACCCTACAAAAATAATCTGCTATTTAAGTAAGTCCTATTTATTGTAGGGTGCTGTGACACTTTGATTAATGCCCGAACCTAACAGTAAAGTTTCTAGTGTCACGCACCAGTCGGATATTGTTACAGTTGAGGTCATTCCTGAAATAAATTATTGTGGGAATGTTTCATATTTTTATTGTGTGGCACATTATGGTGCGTTAGACGATGTATTAAAACTTTCGTCTTAAAAAATAAGTAGTCGTGCATCTAACACACCCTACAAGAACTGCTCTAAAATAACCTATAAAAATTTCTTCCCCCTCTTATTCAATAAATAATCTTCTACAGGAAAAGAAGTAATTACTAATCTAATTACTAGCCAACTCTTCACAAATCTTGTTCCAAGCTAATACAGGTCGTTCCGCAGCAGTAATTGGTCTGCCGATAACTAAGTAATCCGCACCAGCCTTTAAAGCTTGTGCTGGTGTAAAAGTGCGTTTTTGGTCGCCTTTGTCAGCCCATGTTGGACGTACACCAGGACACACTAATAGAAAATCATCTCCACAAACATCTCGTAAATTAGCAGCTTCTTGAGGCGAACACACAGCCCCATTCAGCCCCGATTCCTTAGCTAAAAGTGCCATTTGTAGGGCGTATTCCGGCAATTCTAAAGGAATTTTTAAATCAAATGCTAATTGTCTCGAAGAAATACTAGTTAACAAAGTAATAGCAATTAACTTAGGTGGTTCTACCCCCGCTTGCATCGCACCTTCTGCTAATCCTTCAGTCGCAGCTTTGAGTGCATCTTTACCAGCAGCTGCATGAATAGTCAGTAAATCTACCCCATAACGACCAGCACTACGGCAACCACCTTTGACTGTATTAGGGATATCATGAAACTTCAAATCCAGAAAAATCTTTTTTTGACGAGATTTTAGTAACTTAATAATTTTTGGTCCGCAGCTAGTAAACAACTCCAAACCAACCTTGAAAAAAGTAACTTCCTTAAGCTTCTCAATCAGCGTTAGGGCATCTGATTCGTTAGCTACATCCAAAGGAACTATAATTTTTTGCATGAAGAAATTATGGTGATGGGAAGAAAAGGAGATAGGGAGAAATATACAATATTAATAAAATACTAATAAAATACTGATTAATTTCTCACTCATAACTCCTAACTGTTAACTGTTAACTGTTCACTGTTCACTGATAACTGATAACCTGTTATTGTAAAAGTTTTACAAACTTCTTTTTCCCTAGCTGTAGAACTTTACCTTGCAATTCTTCGGAAGTTTCAAACGTCGCATCTGTATCCGTAATTTTTTCACCGTCTAACCGTACCCCACCTTCCTGAATTTTTCTTCTTCCTTCCCCACTGCTTTTACATAAGCCGCTAGTATTAAGAAGGTAGAATAGTTTAGCAGGGAATTCTACTTCAGCTAAGGAATATTCTGGAACTTCTCCTGCTTTTCCCCCAGATGCAGCAGCTTTTTCTGCTTCTATCGCTGCTTGTTCCCCATGATACTGAGTTACAACTTCTTTAGCTAATAGTTGTTGGCGTTCCCTAGGGTTTTCTGGCAAATTGTCTTTATTTAAATCGGTAAGTAGTTCAAAATAATCAGAAAGTAGTTCATCGGGAACAGCTTGTAGTTTCTGATACTTTTGTGAAGGGTGTTCTGCAACAGCTACATAGTTATTCAAGGATTTTGACATTTTTTGAACGCCATCCGTACCAACTAAAAGTGGTAACAACAACCCAAATTGAGGCTTTTGACCGAAGTGACGTTGTAAATCTCGCCCTACAGCAATGTTAAACTTTTGGTCAGTTGCTCCTAATTCTACATCTGAATCAACAGCAACTGAATCGTAACCCTGCATCAATGGATATAGGAACTCATGAATAAAAATAGGATTCTCTTTCTTATAGCGTTCAGCAAAGCCTTCCTTTGCTAACATCTGTTGCACCGTCATCGTTGAAAGCAACTCCAAAACTTGCCCTAAGTCCAACTTATCAAGCCATTCGGAGTTATAACGTACTTCTAACCTACCTGGGGTGTCAAAATCCAAAATCGGTTTAACTTGCTCTAGATAGTTTCGAGCATTTTGCTCAACTTCTTCTTGTGTAAGTTGACGACGTGTTTCGGATTTACCTGACGGGTCGCCTATTCTGGCGGTAAAATCACCAATAATCAGTACAGCTGTATGACCATTATCTTGGAAAGCTCGCAATTTCCGCATTGGTATACTATGACCTAGGTGAATATCAGCACCTGTAGGGTCAATGCCAAATTTAATCCTTAAAGGTCTGTTAGCTGTTTCCAAAAGCCTTTCGAGACTTTCGGATTGTTTATCGGAATCGTCTCCTTGAGGAAAAATTTCTACAGTACCCCGATGTAGCCAAGAAAATGAATGCCCCATACTCGTTTAGAAATTGTGACTTATAGTGTTAACTCTGGTTGTAAGCTTAGTTAAAATCGCTCTATAAATAATAGAGATGGCTCCAAACTACAGACTAATATAATTACAAAAAACAACCGCTTTAACCTGCCTTTATTAATTAGACTTATTATTTACAAGTGAGGAAGTGAGATAGCCGTGTCATCTAGGACTTTTGAAAAAAAGCAGCCCCAGGCTCCGGTTTCGTCAGGCTTTGAATTTATCAAAGGAGTCGGTCAGGTCGCTGGCGGAACTCTTTTAGCTGCCACGATGCTGACAAGCTCTATTGTAGCGGGAGGATTAGTCGGTTTAGCAATTAGTTTCCGTAATTTACCAGATGTCAGGCAGTTACGTAACTTCTTTCCTTCAGAAACAACTTATATTTACGATATAAAAGGTAAGTTGCTTACGAGTTTACACGGTGAAGCGAACCGGGAAGTTGTTACTAGAGATAAAATTTCTCCAGAACTAAAGCGAGCCGTACTAGCAAGCGAAGATAGCGATTTTTATTTTCACCACGGTATCAACCCCAAAGGTGTTGGTCGTGCTATTGTCACTAACTATACATCTGGTGGTGTGAGTCAAGGTGCTTCGACTATCACCATGCAGCTGGTAAAGAACCTGTTTCTGAGTCGCCGACGGGAATATACTCGTAAGTTAGCTGAAGCCGTATTAGCAATTCGCTTAGAACAAATTCTTTCTAAAGACGATATTTTAGAAATGTACCTCAATCAAGTTTATTGGGGTCACAATAATTATGGTGTTCAAACAGCTGCAAGAAGTTACTTTAACAAGTCGGCGAGCCAACTGACTTTAGGTGAGTCAGCAATGATGGCTGGTTTAATTCAAGCTCCAGAGCAATACAGTCCATTTGTAAGCATGAAAAATGCCAAATTCCAGCAAAAAACCGTTCTAGGACGAATGCTGAGTTTGGGCTGGATTAATCAAAAAGAACACGATGATGCATTAAAAGAAAAGATTAAGCTGGGTAAAATTAGGTCTTTCGGAGGTAGTGCTTTACCTTATATTACAAACGAAGTTTCGCGAGAATTAGCGAAAAAATTTGGTCGCGATGCATTGCTTAAAGGCGGTATGCGGGTACAAACTACCGTCGATATTGATTTCCAGAAAATGGCGGAGAGTGTCGTTAAGAAATGGCATTATCGGTTACTCAGACGTGGTTTATACAAAAACCAAATTGCATTGGTAGCCGTAGATCCCCGCACTCATTATGTTAAAGCGTTGGTAGGTGGTGTAGATTCCAAAAAAAGCGAATTTAACCGAGGCACCCAAGCCCAAAGACAGCCCGGTTCTGCTTTTAAACCTTTTGTTTACTATGCTGCATTTGCCACTGGTAAATATACTCCGAATTCAATTGTTTACGATACTCCAGTCAGCTATCGAGATGGTAGGGGTTGGTATAGACCGCGTAACTATGACAGCAGTTTCGGGGGTGCAATGTCAATTCGTCACGCTCTCAAGCTGTCTCGGAATATTCCCGTGATTAAGGTTGGTAAAGGTATTGGTATGAATAAGGTAGTTGAAACCAGCCGGACTTTAGGAATTATGAGTCCAATGGAACCGGTAACTTCTCTACCGCTCGGTGCTATTGAAGTTACGCCGTTAGAAATGGCTGCTGCTTACGCTACTTTTGCAAATTATGGTTGGCAATCACCAACAACAGTAATTGCTCGCGTCACCGATAGTAGTGGAAATGTATTGTTGGATAATACACCCAAACCGAAATTAGTATTAGATTCTTGGGCGGCAGCTTCTACAATCAATATTTTACAAACCGTAATTAGTAGCGGTACAGGTAAAAATGCTGCTTTAGGTCGTCCCGCAGCAGGTAAAACCGGAACTACATCTTCTGAAAAAGATATTTGGTTCGTGGGTACCGTGCCACAATTAACTACAGCCGTTTGGGTTGGTAGGGATGACAACAGACAATTGTCAAGAGGAGCTACAGGTGGTAGCGATGTAGCACCAATTTGGCGAGAGTTTATGGTAAAAGCGCTGAAAAACTCACCATCACAAAGCTTTAAGCCACCTTCAAAATTTACTCGTCCTAAAAGAAAATAGCTTTTTAAAGATTGTCTTGGTTAGGAGTTAGGAGTTTAACCTTTTAACTCTTAACTCATAACTAAATTCAAGGATTTTGTTCTAAATCCGCTTTCATACGTTCTAAGGTAAGATTCATTTGGTCAAACATTTGCTGAGGAGTGACCCCAAATTGATTCAATTGAGTTTTCAGTTGCTCAACTGTCATTTGTGCCATAAAATCTTCAGATAGCTCAAAGCGCTTCATGAATACCCGATAGCGCTCCATCATTGCTTCCATCTGACTAATAAAAAGTTTTTTGCCTTCACGGTCAAATTTACCGTAGTTATTACCAAGCTGAATCAAGGCTTGATAATCTTCAAACAGTTTTTTTGCTTCTTGCTGAACTATGTCGGAGTCGAAGAATCCCATATTCCTTGTATTTAAATGAGTACCGAGACTTAATATATTGTTACTTCACCTGCTAGTTTTATTTTAATCTACGCAATTAATCTAGGGAATAAGCTCAAGCGATAGCAGTAGCTCTCTACTCAGACTATTGATAAGTGAGTAAAGAATATTTACATGCCTTTATGCCAAACCAGGGAAGCAATTCAATAAACCAAAAAACATTCTTATATCCAATTCTATTTTATTTAACAAAAGAAATATATTTTTGATACCAAATAGCAAAATATATTATCAAAGCTGATATTACATAGGATAATATGTGATTTTAATAACACTTTCTTGAAAATTAATAAAAGTTAATTAGTTATAAATCTGTTTTACTGAGAGGGTAGATTTTATCTCAAAATCAAAAGAAGTTTAAAATGCTGACGCAAACTAGGATATTTTGCTAATATATCTTTCGCATGTTTACTGCGTCTTTTGTATCATATAAATTAACCAATAAGCGGCTCTGTATTCAATGCAGGTAATTATAGATAATTTAGGAATATGCTTGCCAAAAACAAAAGCCGAAGTATTGCAGCAATTTTAGCTTTGTCTGGTGCGGTAACAATTTCAGGCTTACATAAGTTTTATTTGGGACAGCCCTTATGGGGAGTACTTTATGTATTGCTTTCTTGGACACCAATACCAAAAGTCGCTTGCGCGATTGAAGCTGTTTGGTATTTAGCCCAGGATGAAGAAACTTTTGATCGTAACTTTAATTTAGGTAAGTCATCAAAATCAAGTTTCACAAACAAAGCTTCAGGAGTGGGAGCCCTTGCTGAAGCTTTGCGGGAATTAGACGCTTTGCGTCAAGATGGATTAATTTCCGAATACGAATTTGAACAAAAGCGCCGTCAGCTGATTGACAGTGAACAGTGAACAGTGAACAGTGAACAGTGAACAGTGAACAGTGAACAGTGAGGAGTTAGGAGTTAGGAGTTAGGAGTTAGGAGTTAGGAATTAAAGCTACCCTCTTGTCCCCTTGTCTTCCCACCCCCAATGCCCCATGCCCCATGCCCCGAGATGAAGCCTTAAATAATGGGCAGGCTTATTATAGAGAGATGCCGCTCTTCAACACGAGTTAACTTGTTTTAAAGCCTGCCCATTTTTTTTACGGAAATTGTAACCCATCTACCCATGAACCCAAACTGGCTACCTCGAATCAATCCTCGATTGCAAAAACTGCGTCAGAAATTGCTTAACGATCCTTATTACCGACTAAAGTCAGGGGAAGAAATTGCGATCGCGGCTCAACTTGGCATTCGGATTGATGCTAACCAAGCCACTGTTGATGATTGGTTGCGCTTGCCGGGTTTATCCATCCATCAAGCGCGGACTCTTGTAGATTTAGCGAGGTCGGGTGTTAAATTTTACTGTGTAGAAGATATTGCGGCAGCTTTAGGTTTACCCGCACAGCGATTAAAACCGTTAGAAATAATTTTGATTTTTGGTTATTATGACGATGAATCTTTAGATAGTAGTACTCTTGCTATAAATCCGAATACGGCTACCATTGAAGATTTATTGAAAGTACCTTTTATCGATTCTTCTTTAGCACAAGCAGTGATAGATAATCGTAGTTTGTCAGGTGCTTATCGGGATATAGTTGATTTTCAAAAGCGGTTGAATTTATCTGGTGAAATACTTGCTCAATTAATGTATTATTTGCAGTTTTAATTGGCGAGTCTTGCTATGTAATCCTAACTTCAGGTAATAAAAATTTTAATTCATAATTTCTATATTGTACCGATTCTATCGAGAGGCCAAAAGCGGAAAATTGCTCTACCGATTATATTTGGTTTTGGCAAAAAACCCCAGTAACGAGAATCGTTACTATCGTTACGATTATCACCCATCATAAAATATTGGTTTTGAGGTATTTTTACCAAAGGTAAACCCTGTAAGGGTGGCTCTTTGATATAATCTTCTTGCAAAATATTACCGTTAAGATAAACTTTACCATCATCAATTTTTAGGGTGTCTCCAGGTGTCCCAATTACTCGTTTAATAAAGGCTTGGTCTTGAGAATATCCGCGACGTTGCAATTCTGGTGGTGGCTGGAAAACTATAATATCGCCAAATTTTGGTAAGTCAAATTTATAGGAAAGTTTTTCAACTACTAATCTATCGCCTGTATGTAAAGTGGGTAGCATTGAATCTGAAGGGATGTAGCGAGGTTCGGCTATAAAAGTCCGAATGAAAAATGCTAATACCAAAGCGATGGTTATTAGAACCAGATTTTCTCGCAAGCTACGCCATGCTTTTGACGACGCATCTTTGTTTGCATCAGTTTCCTGAGAACTCATGTAGGTTTTTAGCTATTATTACAACAATTGAACAAATAATATAAAGCTTAAAAGGTATTACGGTTTCATATAAGCATTAATCGTTATGTAGCGAACAAATGATATACATCAAACTCGCAATACCAAAATTTATATTATTCAAACATAAATATTAAATCATATTCAATCATTGCAATTATAGGGCAATATTTTATAGTAATTTTAGTTTTGCTTGTTACTCCTCAAAATATACAGTTTTAATTCAGGCGTGTAGAAATTGATTTAGCTTTTATTTGAGTTGAAACTTTTCCTAAAAATACATAGAAGTTTGTGATTTTATTAACGAGTGTATTCTAAGTATAAAAGTTACAATAAGTCTTAAAAGTTACTACAAGTACCAGCAATGAAGAAATTGAATCTCTTTATTGCAGGTCCAATGCTGCAATATCCTGAACAGTTCGTAGGTCGCAAACAAGAATTGCGGGCGATTGTCAGCAGGATGGAAGGTTCGCAACCAACAAGCTTAAATATTGTTGGCGAACATCAGATTGGAAAATCATCTTTACTGTATTACTTCTTTCTAACTTGGGAGCAGCGAGTTTCACAACCTGAAAATTATGTTGTGATTTATCTCTCACTACAAAATGCACATTGTCAACGGGAAAAAGATTTTTATCAAGTGGTAGCACAAAAATTTTTAAGTTGTCCTAGTGTCAGACTCCAGCCAAAGTTAGTTGAATTATTACAAGTAATACCTCTTAACCGTTTAGCATTAGGTGCTGCTTTGGGCTTAGTATGGGGCATTACTTTAGGTTTAGTTTGGAAGGAATCTGTAGGGTTAGCTTTAAGCGTAGTGTGGATTCTGGGAATTCTACGCATCTATTTATGGGTTCCAGAATTCTTATGGATGGTAATTTTATTTGTAATTTCTCAACGGTCGAATACAGTATTTTGGCTATCCTATTTACCACCGCGCATAGATCAAAAGATTATATTACCATTACCTTTCATGGTAAAAATGTTGGTCAATGCTTATAAAGAAAATCCAATTGCTGTTCGGCAAACAATTGATTACTTAATTACTTTTACTAATCAGAAAAAAGTAGCAACTAAAGCAACCGAAAAAATTGCTGTAGATACTCTTAAAGAATGTAAAACCTTACAAGATATCTCTACTGTTGCCGAGCAACTTGATTGGATACATTTTGCGTCTTCACAAGATTATTGGATACTCCCTCAACTTTTAGATATTAGTCGAAATGTGCGAGCATCTTATACAGCTAGTTCAACGTATCTTCAACATAAATTGCTTGACAATCCTATTAATGGATTATGCGAACTAACAGATATTCGAACTATAAGTAAAAATGCTTATTTGGCTGCCACTTTTGGTAATATTGCTTATAGATGGATAAATATTCTCAAGACAGCAAAGCATAATTTGAGACAAGAGGCACTCAACTCTAAAGAAATTCGACAAGTTTATATTGCTGGAAATGCGTTAGATCCTTACAGAGCAAAAGAGCGTTTCAAAGGACGGGATAAAGTATTTCGGGAAATAGAGAGAATGGCACTTTCCGAGCAACCACCTGTGTTGCTACTTTATGGTGGTCGTCGCACTGGTAAAACTTCAGCTTTAAACTATTTGCCAGATAGGGTAGGAGCGAATTTAATATCTTTACTTATAGATATACAAGGAGCAGCATCAGCAACTACATTAGTTGGTTTAGCAGAATTTTTTGTCAAACAAATTCAGGAAGGTATAGGGCGATTACGCCCCAGGCTAGAATTGCCCGAACCAAATAGAAGTAAGTTAAAGCAAGATCCTTTTATAGAATTACAAAATTGGCTTAGAGAAATCGAGATAAGTCATCCTAATAAGCGATTTCTTTTGTGTTTAGATGAATTTGAGCGTTTAGGTCAAATTGCGGAAGCTAAAAGCTCTCAAGCCCACCTAAATTTTCTTCGTCACATCATACAATATCGTCCTGCTTGGATTATACTTTTCAGTGGAAATCACTATTTATCAGAGCTTCCTGATTATTGGAGTGATTTTTTAATTAATGCTCATGCATTAAAAATGACTTATTTAAGTGAGTCAGAAGCTCGGGAATTGATAAAGTTACCAGTAGCTGATTTCCCTGATATTTACGAAGATAGTGCTGTTGATGCGATTATTGAGCTTACTCGTTGTCAACCTTACTTAGTACAGCTTATGTGCTACGAGATTGTAGAAAAACTTAACCAAGATTTCCGAGAATACAAAAGAGATACAGATATTGATAGAGCAAATATTAATGATGTTGAAATAGTTGTTCCTAGAGTATTAGAACGAGGAATTCACTACTTTAGAGAATTATGGACAAATCTTACGGAAGGAGAAAGAAGACTGCTTGTATTTATAGCTAAAGAAAAAGTTTATAACACAAGCAATAGTAAAGTTGGACTCAAACTAATTCAAAAAGAAATATTGCAGCGGCAAAATACTGGTTATTGTTTTCAAGTACCTCTAATAAAGAAATACATTGAAAAATTGATAGAAGAAGAAATGTAAATTTATCTCAATCAATTGCATCTTTCACTATCCACCTACGATTTTCAGTATCCCATGATAAGGTGAAACGCACGGACTTAGTTATCTTACGACCATTTTTCATCAGGTACTTTAAAGAAGTATCGACTACTGCTGTATCTACACTCGCTTCCAAAATTTTTACTTGCTCGATATTTACACTTTCAACTTTTCCCCTCCACCAACTTAGATAAGAAAAATAACCTTTGGGATGAAGACGCTCGTTATCTTTAAATTCTTGAGATAGTTGATTCCAAGCTGTTTTATACTGACCTTGATTAATGTTTAAATAATAATTTTCTACTGTTTGTGCTGGAGAAGGTTGTTCGATTGGTGGCTCTGCAATATCTCCGGGAGGAGATAATTGAGTTTGTTGAGGAATTTCCAAGTTTGGAGCGGGATTGGTTATTTGAGGTTTTTGTGGAGGAGTTAAAGGTTCTTCTTCTTTTTCTACTTGTGAATTATTTAAATTATTGTTGGGTTGCCTTGCTGGTGGAAAGGTAAAGTTAGGCTGTGTATTTGGTTGTATTGTTGGCGTTACAGTTGGCGTTACAGTTGGCACTACAGTTGGTGTTACCGTTGGTGTCGTTTGGGGCTGAGTTATATTTTCTGAATTTGTTAGTGGTGAAGGTGCTGGTTGTGGTTGTTGGGTAATTATTTGGGGTTGTTTGGGCTGCCTGTTTAAAGCTAAGCCAACAATAATCGACGTACCAATCAAACTACCAACAATCAAACTACCAAGAAGAATTCCTTTACCGTTTCCTTGATTGTTGGATGCAACTACAGATGGTGGTGCAATAGAAACTGTATTTAGATGACTTTGGGGTGGTAAAGTGACTGCTGGAGGTAGGGTATCGGGAAAAGCTGTACTATGATAAGTCTCTGAAGTTGTATTTATCGCGCCATTTTGCACGGCTTGCATCATAGCACCAGCATTTGCAAATCTATCCCGAGCATTAAATCCAATTGCTTTATCTAAAATATTTGCGAAATTATCTTGAATATTAGGTACATATTGTCGCCATAATACTTTACCAGAAGCAGGGTCTGTGCCTAACTCTTGCGGCATTTTACCTGTAAGTAAATAAATTGCAGTCAACCCCAAACTATATATATCGCTAACGAACATCGGTCGTCCAACAGATTGCTCCGTTGCCATAAATCCTGGCGTACCGATAACTATTGATTTGGTTGCATTTCCGGAAGGAGTCATAATCGTTCCTAGAGTTTCTTTGACTGCACCAAAGTCTATTAATACTGGCTGACTATTAATATCAATTAAAATATTTTCTGGCTTAATGTCTCGATGAACAATACCTTTAGAGTGTACGTACTCAAGAATTGGCAAAATACTAATCAAAATTTCTTTGACATAATTTTCATCCATCAAACCTTTTTCTTGAACCATTTGCGTAAGAGTTTTGCCTTCTATATACTCTTGTACTAAGTAAAATTGCCCATTTTCGTTGAAGTAAGCGTATAAACTTGGTATTTGACAACTGCCATCACCCAATTCTTCTAAAATTGCTGCTTCGCGTCCAAATCGCTCCCTTACTAATTGGTAAACCTGTTGATTATCTTGAATTGGTCGTAATTGCTTAATTACACACAAGCGGCGAGAAGGCATTTGGGTATCCTCTGCTAGGAAAGTTTCTCCAAATCCACCGCTTCCTAAAGTCCGAATAATCTCATAGCGGTTGTTAAGCAGCATCTGTATAAATTGAGAGCTAGTAAGTCAAAGAGAACACTAGTCATATATTTTACTCCTAAAATTTGTTTCAGCAGCTAGTCCAGTTAACATTTATGATGCGATACCTAAATGTAAGTCCAGCTTTATGTTTTTTTGCTTATTGAGCCACTCGCCGCTATAAATAGACGTGGTTTCCCGGCTCCCCGAGGTGTTAGATGAAAAAATGTTACTAATTAGCCAATGCCCACTTAGCAATTAAAAATTACTAGTACCGCTTGCGTTCGTAAGAAGTAAGAAGTAAGAAGTAAGAAGTTTGATAATCTTCGGCTTTTCAACCATTTTTAATGGTTGCCTTATTTACGCCGCGCTGTACTAGTTACCAAAATAAATCATTTTCCAAAAAATCTTTTATTTGTTCTATCTTGATATTCTGAAATATATTCTACGTTCCGTTTTTCTATATTTGATAGTAAATTAGAGGGAAATTCTTGAGGTGAATACTTGGGAATATACCAAGATTGCTGATTGAAATATTTTTGTAAGCCAGGATTGTTAAAACGTCTTCCATGACGAGCAAAAATAGAATTTCTCATTAAGTCTAAAGTATAACCATTCATACCATCCAAATCTGCATCTGTTGCCCTTCTTGAAGACAGCCAAGAAAAATCATTTGCTGTATATTTAATAGAAGGTTCGGGTATTGCAGGCTTCACCGTTGGTTGAGATTGAGGTGTTGCGATACTTTGAATTTGAGATTGGATAATAACATTTTTTGGTCTTAATAACCAAAAACTGCCGATGCCAAATATTCCAACAAGGCTACCAATAATCGCACTTAAAGGTAGAATTCCTAATTTATGATTTGTTTTATCTTCTTGATATTTTGTAACTTTTTGCTCGGATAAATTTTGTTCTGCTTTGTCAGCTATAACAGTTGATTGATAAGAATTAGTTGCTTGATTATCAAAAGGTATCGTAGGTGGAATGTGAGTGGCTAATCTTTGCAAATCCTCCAGCATTTCTGAAGCGCTAGAATAACGTTCCCGTGGATGGTAAGCAATAGCCTTATTTATAATTATTTTCAACGAAGGGCTGATATTTCCAACTTCGGATTCCCAGACAATTTCTCCAGTCAGTGAATTAGTTTCTAGTTGTTGGGGTGATTTTCCAGACAACAGGTAAACCATTGTCAACCCCAAACTGTATAAATCGCTTGAATAAATAGCTCTACCAGCAGCTTGTTCGCTGGGCATATAACCGGGAGTACCAATTACAATCGAACGAGTAAGACTACCTTGAGAATTAACTACCGTTGCCATTGTTTCCCGCACTGCACCAAAATCTATCAGTACTGGCTTACCGTCGCTATGGCGCAAAATAATATTATCTGGCTTAATATCGCGGTGAATAATCCGCTTACTATGTACGAATTGCAAAACTGGTAATATATTTGCAACTATTTCTCTGACATCGTTTTCGTTAAATAAACCTTGATGTTGAATTTTCCCGCTTAAAGTATTTCCTTCAATCCATTCTTGAACCAAATAAAACTTTTCTTCTAAGCAAAAATAAGCGTACAAGCTGGGAATTTGCTGATTCAATCCACCTAATTCTTCTAAAATTGCTGCTTCTCGCGCAAATCTTTCTTGTACCAATTGATAAATCTGGGGATTGTTCTCAATGGGCTTTAGTTGCTTGATTACACAATGCCGCCCAGAAGGCATTTGAGTATCTTCTGCTAAGAAGGTATCGCCAAAGCCACCACTTCCTAAAGTGCGAATAATTTGATAGCGGTTGTTCAACAGCATGGACATGATTGAGTCATTCCTGCGTATCAATCGTAATTTAAGTTATCAGTATTTTAGCTATAGTTATAGTTTCACAGGTAACAAGCAGAAATTTTACTGTAGAAGCTAAAAGTATTTGGACAGCCGATTTTGTCAAAATAATCGGCTGATTTAATTGTCTTCAATAATTTAGCAAGGAAAAAAATTATTTTTGATACTTGAGATAATCTTCCAAATCTTCTATTTTGGGGTCATTGAATTGCTGCAAAACTCGCCAGATAATGGTATAGCTGCCATCTGAATGACGACGCACGGGTTTAAAAGCCACAATTACATCACTGCTTTGCATTTGTAGTAATTGATCTATATAGCGACGTTGTTTTTTGGAAACTACTTGATTATTTGCAATAATTTCTGGCAATTGAAACTGTAAATTACGCACTAAGTAAGTGCGATCTAACTTTGCATCTACTTGATTAAAAGCAAATTTACGATCTATTGTTTTTGTCTGTTGCCCGCTAGTAATTTTTCGTTTTTCTACAAATAGTGCATCTAGTTTTTTTGGAGGTTGATAATTAAGAAATAAATTTCTTTTATCGGCATCAACAGCTTCCAAGCTTCCATCTAACTTTTCTAAAGAAATCTGCCCCACATCAGCGATAAAACCATAATCTACTCCTTGGGACAGTAGCTGAAACTTTTCTTTTACTATCTGAAGTGGTAAATTAGGCTTAAAGTTACCCTGGGGTTCAGCCAAAACTGGAAAAGGATAGCGACCAAGAATATTTTTTTGGGAGCGATTTTTTACAGTATTCAAGGGACGAAGATAGGCTTGATGCGGCAATACGCGGAAAATACCCGTATTGGGCATTGATAGGAGTTTTTTATAAGTTTGCTTTTCTTGGAGGTGAACGTCGTAACTTAAACTGTCTAATTCTGCTCTGACTTTGTTAGGATTTTGAAATTTATTTGTAGAAGGAAATACGGATATTGCTTCTGCTAAGAACTTTTCGGCATTTTTTAAAGTCGTTAATGCTCGAAAAGGTGGTTTAATTGCTGGTTGAACGGGTGGAATATAGTTAGCGATCGCGCTTTTTTTTCTCTTACCAATAAAGAACGAAGGACTTTGTTCTACTGTAGGTTCTAAAATCGCGTAAGGAATTGCTCGTTGATATAAATTTGGACGACTTACAGGAGACATGGGAAGAACTAAATCCGACTGTTTTTCTCCGCTAACTAATGGTAATTCTCTAACTATTGCTAATTCACCTCGTCGAGATAAAAGTATATCCAGTATCTGAGTCAATTTTGATAATTCTTGAGTCGAATTATATAAAGAACAGTATATTTTTAAATTAGAGGTGTTGAAAGGAGGAATAGAATCAACAGAACTATTTTGAGCTTGATTTTTACCGCACAAAGCTTGCGGGTGAGAATATTGTCGCTTAAGAAAACTTTCTACTACTACAGTATGAGTAATTAATTGTCCTCCTACAGCCCTCATTCTGTTAGAATCTGGTTCCGATAAAGCTTGTTGGATACGAGCAATTAAATTAATCTGTTGAGCAACTAAATTTCTCGAAACAACATCAAAGCTTTTAACTTGACTGGATTTTTGTTCATTATTTGAAGACTTTAACCGAGTCTGGGCTGCATTTGCCCCTTCCAAGCTAGCTAGCAAACAAAAAGGAAGCAAAAAACTAAAAAAGGTGTATCTCATTCAAAAAATCCCATGAAAAATTCAAACGCGAAAAACTAAAATAGAAGTTAAAACGACTATTTTAAGCGCATCCGTCAGTCCATGCTACTTGAGAGCGAAAGTTATAACGGTTTGTAACCAGTGTTGAAACAATATTTGATGCAATCTTCTCTGGGACAACAATTTATTAATTCAGAAGTTCCTTTACAACTATTACTGTTTGTGGATGAACGTCCCAAATCCCGACTACAAATACAGCAGATTTGCTCTTATCTCAAACAATTACAGCTTGAATATGATTTTGAACTCCAGGTTATTGATGTAGGAAAACAACCCCATTTAGCGGAACATTTTAAACTGGTTGCAACACCAGCATTAATAAAGATTCATCCAGAACCCCGACAAGTTTTAGCCGGTAGCAATATTGTTTCTCAATTAAAAACTTGGTGGTCTAGATGGCAAAATAGCGTAGAATCTTATTTACAGCTACAGCAAGAATTCCAACAAGCTGTAGAAAATGACCCTGATGGGTACATCAAAAAATCTGAAATTCCTAATAATTCTCTGGCAATTTCCGCAGAAATCATCGAGCTTTCTGATGAAGTTTTTCGTTTAAAACAAGAAAAACAACAGCTGCAAGAACAGTTGCAATTTAAAGATCGTGTCATCGGTATGTTGGCACATGACCTCCGCAACCCCCTTACAGCAACAATCATCGCCATAGATACCTTAAAATCTAATTACAATAGCGAAACGGGTGAATTTAGGCGATTAACCCCAGCATTAATGGCTCATATGCTCAATCATGCCCGCACCCAAACTAAGGTAATTGAAAAAATGATTACCGATTTGTTGCAGGTAGGACGTGGTAAGGATACAAAAATTCCTATATCGCCTCAAAAGATAGTATTAGCCGATATTTTTTTAGAAGTACTCGAAGAATTGCGCGAATCATGTAACGCAAAATCTTTAGAAATCATAAAAGATATTCCTCAAGACTTGCCCTACGTTTACGCCGATCCCGAACGCATAAGGCAAGTGGCGATTAACCTTTTAGATAACGCTATCAAGTACACTCCCCCCGAAGGTACTGTTACTATTGCCGGTTTGCATCGTACTAGCCAAAAAGTCCAATTTAGCATCGGTGATAGCGGACCTGGTATTCCCGAAGAAAACCGCGATCGCATTTTTGAAAATCGCTTTCGTCTTGAAAGGGATGAAGCTAAAGATGGCTACGGTATAGGCTTAAGCTTGTGTCAAAAAATTGTTCAAGCCCATTATGGTCAAATTTGGGTAGATCGCGCACCTACAGGAGGAGCTTGGTTCCACTTTATACTCCCAGTTTATCCGAGTTAATCAGTCAACAGTTATCAGTCAACAGTTATCAGTTAGAAATTATTGTTTAAGTTGTTAACTGTTTGCGGTTAGCTACTTTCTGCTGTAAAGCTGTAATAATTTGAAAATTGGCAGCAGGAAAATTAAAGTTTTCTAATTCTTCTAAGGCTACCCATCGGATTTCATCACATTCTAATGGTTGGGGAAAACCTTTAATGTGGCTACATTCATGTACGCTGAGGGTAACTCGTAAATCCGTATAAGTATAGTCAATAGTTATAAGATGCTCTCCGACTTCAATATCTATTGCTAATTCCTCGTCAATTTCTCGTTTAATGCATTGTTCAACAGTTTCACCTAGTTCTATTTTTCCTCCAGGAAACTCCCACAAACCACCCATAGCTCCTTCTTGACGACGACGATCTATTAATATTTGCTCATTATGGTTCCAAATTACAGCGACACCTATTATTTTATGAGGTAAGGAAAAAATGTTTTTATTCATGATTATATAGTTTTCGATAAAAACTCAAAGAAATTTTCTTTACGATTTTTAGTTATAACTTAATATTTGAAAAATTAGTATTATTAAGTATGAAACACCGAAATAGTAGAAACGAGATATACCCCGTTTCTACATCTTCCTATACAACCGAAGATGCTCTATGAGGTGCGTTACACCTGAAAGATAAATTGCTAAGACTTCAAATCTAATAAACCTTCTTCTTTCAACTTTGGATTAAATCTCATCTGCATTTGTAAACCGCGCGCCTCAAGCTGTTTGAGAATGTCTGCTTCAACTCTTCGCGCTACATTTTTGATAATTTTAATTTTCGCCATTTCATCATGAATAGGATTATCATAATTTGCTTGTTCTTCAGGAGTAATTAAAGCTTTGGCATTAATTGGAGAAATCCATTTGTCTTTATTTTCTCCATTCCCTATAGGTAAGCTACCATTTTCGGAAATCCAAGCTTGCTCTATCTCTTCTAAAATTTTACGGCTAGGGCGTTCAATAGTTTCGACTTTTACCCAATAACATAATTCAGGTTGACGTACTAAATGCTGTCTGAGGCTAAGAAAAGCATCGCGAGAATAACCAACAAATTGCAAAGTCTTTTCTCGATCAAAAATTGCATATACTCCTATTTTGCCTTGATATTGTTCTGGTAAATTACCATTTTCATCAATATAAGGAATATATTCTAAGTTTGCTAATCCGGGAATGTTTGTTTGTGCAGTCATTTTCAGTGAACAGTACTAGGACAGTGAAGAGTTTGCAATTATCATTAATAATGCCAGCGATCGCAACTAACCACTAACGACTAACTACGATCAAATTTTGTGATAAATTGCACATAGCCGACTGGGTTTAAAAATCTTGGCTTTAAACATAAAATTTGGTGGTACGTTGATTATCGCGTACTGTTCTGATTCGTGGTACTTCTCAAATTCCGCTGGCATTCCTTTCGGTGTTGTGCTGCTATAAGGAACCGGCTGAAATAATAATTCTGTAAATTCTACTTGTTCGCATTTTGACTGTTGACAAACTTGTTTGACGAAACTTTGGTTTGTTAGGAGTTCAAATAAAGTTGCTTTTGCCTGTGGTTCTAAAGTAAAACTACTATCAAAGTTTTGAATAATTTTTAAAGCCATATCTCAGATAATCTTGTGCCTATAGAATTTTAAGACTGCAAAATGTATTTAAGGAAGTTTTTGGAACTAAAAATAATAAAGCTTAACAACCTTTAATTTTCTGCATTTATAGCGCTATGAGAAGGTTAAAGGTCTGCATGTTAAATAATTATAGGTTTCAGTCTTCGTTAATGTTTTACCCAGCATTAAGTAATGCCGTATAACATTCCTAAATCATTTGTGAGATTTGAGAAACCCGGTTTTTTGAAAAAACCGGGTTTTTGGCACCTATATTTTTCTATTCGACAGTAATGCTTAAAATTTTCTTTACTTTTTACTTGCTGTTGTGCATTTTTAATGCACAACAGCTTATATATATAGCCCAATTTTTACTTAAATGAAAACTGCCAATATAAAAAATAAAAACCCCCAAGTTGGGGGTTTAAAAATCAAATATTTGAATTACCAAAAATACTTAAAGCAGATACAGAATCCCGAAAAGCACAATCCAAATCACATCAACAAAGTGCCAATATAGTTCTGCTGCTTCTATTCCGAAATGATGCTCGTCGCTGTAATGGTTTTCCTTGCGAGAACGCCACAATACAGCTAGTATCGCTAAAACGCCGATGGTAACGTGTAATCCGTGGAAACCTGTCAATACATAAAATGCACTAGCAAATAAATTGGTTGTTAAACCAAATTCTAAATGCTTGTATTCATAAATTTGACCGCATAAAAAGATGATTCCCATGATAGCGGTGATAGCAAACCACATTTGCATTCCCCGCACGTTGTTCTTTTTGATGGCGGTATCGGCATTATGAATTACAAAACTACTAGAAATTAGAATTATTGTGTTGATACCGGGGAGTAATAATTCTAACTCTGGCGTACCTGCGGGAGGCCATTCAGCTAAGGTAGAACGGAAAGCAAAGTATGCACCGAACATACCCAAGAAAATCATTCCTTCAGCGATGAGAAATACAACTAATCCGAACAGACGATGGTCTGGATGTTCTGCATGTTGCGATTCTACAGCTGCTGCATGATGATGATTTTTTTCTGTTTTTGCTGGATCGATTGCTTGACTTTGCATAAATTTTTAATTGAGTATGAATATTTTTTGGAACCTCACCCCGCGCTGTCGCGCACCCCTCTCCTTATTAAGGAAGAGGGGAACAGATAAGGTTTTTGCAATAACTACACCATTAAAACCCGATTTTTTTTACTTACACCCCTCTCTTTTATAAGGAGAGGGGAAGGGGTGAGGTTTTTGTGTGTTTACCCTGCTTCTGCTGCTAGAGCTGGATGGGATTCGTCATCACCGCTTGCTGGTGTCGGGGATTTGGAATTAGTGAAGGGTTTGTCGGTATGGGATAAAGCTACAACTTGCTTAGCCCTTTCGGTTCCATATTCATAAGGTTCCACAAGCAGGAAAGGATGTGACTCGAAGTTCTCTATTGCTGGTGGTGAGGTTGTCATCCACTCCAATGTCAAGGAATCCCAAGGATTATTTCCTGCTTTTTTACCTGCCATCCAACTCCAAACAATATTAATGATGAAGGGAATTGTCGATATTGCCAGGATATAGGAACCGTAGGTACAAATTTCGTTTATACTGGCAAATTTGGGGTCATATTGTGCAATACGACGGTTCATTCCCATCAAACCCAATTTATGCATGGGTAAGAAAGTCATATTCATACCGACGATTGTTAGAGCAAAATGAATTCTACCCAAGGTTTCGTTAACCATACGTCCGGTAATTTTGGGGAACCAGTGGTAGTAACCGGAAAAAATTCCCAAAACTGAACCGCCAAATAATACGTAATGTAAATGGGCAACGACAAAATATGTATCATGGACGTGAATATCAAAAGGCACTGCTGCCAACATTACGCCACTGATACCGCCAATTACAAAGATACCCAAAAAGCCCATTGCAAAAAGCATGGCGCTGTTGAGACGGATTTTTCCACCCCACATTGTTGCCAACCAGCTAAATATTTTAATACCGGTAGGTACGGCAATAATCATGGTGGTAATCATGAAAAACATCCGCAACCAACCAGGAATACCGCTGGTAAACATATGGTGCGCCCAAACAATCAAACCCAAAAAGCTAATTGCTAAAGAAGAATAAGCAATTGCTTTATAACCAAAAATAGGTTTACGGGAATGAGTCGGAATTACTTCCGAAATTACCCCGAAGAAAGGCAAAATCATAATGTAAACCGCAGGGTGAGAGTAAAACCAGAACATGTGCTGGTAAACTACGGGATCGCCACCACCAGATGGATTGAAAAATGCGGTTCCGGCAATTAAGTCAAAAGAAAGTAAAATAAGTGCCCCTGCTAGTACTGGAGTTGAAATTAACGCCAGTGCTGAAGTAGCCATCATTGCCCAGCAAAACAAAGGTAGCTGATGGAAACCGATGCCTGGGGCACGCATTTTAAGTATAGTTACCAGGAAATTGATGGCACCTAAAATTGATGAAGTACCCAGCAGTAGGATACTGGCAATCCAAATTGCCTCACCAACTTGTCCGGTGACTAAACTCAGAGGAGGGTAAGAAGTCCAACCCGCATCTGGTGCATCACCCAGAGCCAAGCTGGTAATTAGCAAAACTCCAGAAGGAGGAACAATCCAGAAAGCAAGGGCATTTAATTTGGGAAATGCCATATCTTCTGCCCCAATCATCAAGGGAAGCAGATAATTAGCAAAACCCGCACCTGCTGGCACAATCCACAGAAAAATCATGATTGTAGCGTGCAGGGTAAACAAACCGTTGTAAAGTTCCGGACTGACAAAATCTGATGCGGGAGTTCGCAGTTCAGTACGAACCAAATCCGCCATTACACCACCGATACAGTAAAAAATGAATGTAGTGACTAGGTACTGAATTCCAATTACCTTATGGTCAGTATTAAAAGTAAAATACTCCCACCATTTTCTCTGACGATTATGGGAAGTCTCAGCCGTATGGGCTGATGGTTCCATCTGTGCTTGTGTCATAAAAATTATTTGTTAGTTGATAGTTGATAGTTGATAGTTGATAGTTGATAGTTGTTAGTTGTTAGTTGATAGTTGATGGTTGTTAGTTGATGGTTGATAGTTGATGGTTGATGGTTGTTAGTTGATAGTTGATATTTGTTTATTCACCACTAACCACTAACCACTAACCACTAACCACTAACTTCTAATTGTGAATTTGGTGCAACATGTCTGATGAAATTCCCATTTGTCTGGTATAGGGAGCAAGAAATTCATCGGCTGATAATTCTCCGGGATTAACAGCAACTGCTTGATTCATAGTTTCTTTGCTAGCAACTTGCTGTTCTTTTATCCAATCATCAAAATCTTCTGGTGATTGAACAACAACAGTTGTATTCATTGCACCGTGATAGGGACCGCAAAGTTCGGCACAAATCAACTTATAGTCCCCTACTTTCTTAGGTGTAAAACGAAGTTGTGTTTGTCTTCCAGGAATTAAATCTTGCTTCAAACGAAATTCTGGCACCCAAAAAGCATGAATTACATCGTTAGCAGCCATATCAAGGTAAACTTCTTTACCTATAGGGACATGTAATTCACCGGTAAAAACACCGCTTTCGGGATAGTTAAACAGAAAAGCGTACTGCAAACCAGTTACTTTTACTACCAAATCGGGCTGTTTCTGCGGATTTTCGGTATTAGTGCCCAAAGTCTGAGAAACCATACCCATTCCCTGGTCAATATTTTTAACATCGGGTGTCTCCTCCAATGTTGCTGTAATAGCTGCACCAGGCATTGATGTGGCGCTTGGAGCTATGGGAGATTCATGAACATCGTGAGGACTAAACCCACCTATTGAGTTATATACATCAAAGCTATAAACAGAAATACCTAGAACAATGATAGCTGGAATTGCCGTCCACAGAATTTCTAGCGGTACATTCCCATGAATTGGTTCGCCATCTGTATCATCTCCTTTACGACGACGATATTTGATCGCGCTGAAAATCAACACTCCTTCAACAATGAGAAAAATACCGGCAGAAACGGTCATCATCGTATTGAATAAGCCGTCCACCAAAAAAGCTTCATCCGAAGCGGCTTTAGGCAGTAAACCATGATTTTGACCCAACCAAAAACTGGCTAGTGTCAGCAGGATACCAATTAGTAATGTCCAGATTGTACTTGGAATTTTCACGGTTGATAATAGTTAGCGGCTTTACTAGATTATTTAGAACTACTCACATACTAAGGTAGTGCAGGCAATGACCATTGAGTGCTACAAGTGAAAATCTTTATTATTTTTTAGACTCCGTAATTGGGATGGGAAGAGTGAGAGAGGGAAGAATAAATTATCAATTCATCACAACATAAAAAATCTCTAAAGCTTTTGGCTACATTTTCGATTCACGATCCAGAGTATAAGTAAGGGGTTTGAATAAAATCCTGATGTTTACGCTAGGGTGTAAATGAAAAAAATATGTAGTTCGTGTTTTGGACAATGTAGCTAGCTTGATTTTTCGGGCATAAGAAGGGATAAATTTGATGAGCCAATTTGTTTTAGAGCAGCAAAACGAAGTTGCGACAACACAGCAACAATCGCAAAAAGATAGAATTCGCAAGCTTGTGTGGAAGATGGCGATCGCCACTTTGATTTTGATGGCAATCGGTAGTGCTACCCGCGTGATGAATGCTGGACTTGCTTGTCCGGATTGGCCTCTTTGTTACGGGGAATTTGTACCGACTAAACAAATGAATTTGCAGGTTTTCCTAGAATGGTTTCACCGATTGGATGCTGCATTAATTGGTTTTAGCGCTTTAGTGTTGGTAGGAATGTCTTGGTGGAGTCGTCGAGATTTACCTAAATGGTTGCCTTGGGGTTCTACATTTGCTCTGTTTTTGATTGTCTTTCAGGGTATTTTAGGAGGGCTTACAGTTACACAGCTTTTGCGGTTTGATATTGTTACTGCTCATTTAGGAACAGCATTATTCTTCTTCACCACTTTGCTGATTATTGGTACGGCACTCACACCTTACAAAGCCACAGGAACTGCTGGTAAACTACCGGCAATATCTTTCACTGCTAGTCTCTTCGTTTATTTACAAAGCTTATTAGGTGCTTTAGTCGGTTCGCGCTGGGCTTTACATCAATGTTTTAGCGGGGATCAACTCTGTACCGTTATGTACACTCATATTTTTGGTTTGCTACCACCAACCTTAGCAACATTAGCCTTAGTATTCGTGTCTTGGCGCACTCCAGCACTACACCCAGCTTTACGAAAACTGGCAAATTACGCTGGCGGGTTACTAATTCTACAGATTGTCTTAGGATTTGCTACTTTCCGTTTACATTTGCAAGTAGAACCTCTAACCGTAACTCATCAAGCTATAGGGGCTTCTCTACTAGGGATATTAGTTGTGTTTACAGTTCTTGCAATACGTGATTGGATGGACACTCGTAGTATTTCAGGTTACAACACAGACTTGAATTCATCTGCTACAAGTGATGTTAGTGCTTAGTAGTTAGTGGATAGTAGTTAGTGGTTAGTGGTTAGTGGTTAGTGGTTAATTGTGAATTATCAATTAGCAATTGTTTACTGTTCACTGTTCACTGCTTGCTGCTCACTGTTTGCTGATTTGTTCGACGCTAACAGCCTGCAAAGGCAAAAACAGCATATAAATTGTTAAAAAATAAGGAACCATTACCAAGATGATTGAGACAAATGTCTCTCCACGACACTCTACGTTTTTACAAGTTATTCAAAGTTACTACCAGCTAACTAAACCCCGCATTATCCCTTTGCTGCTGATTACTACTGCTGGAAGCATGTGGATAGCCGCATCGGGAGAGGTAAATCCGGTATTGTTACTAGTAACTCTTGCTGGTGGTACTTTGGCGGCTGCTAGCGCCCAAACAATCAACTGTATTTACGACCGCGATATTGATTATGATATGGAGCGTACCCGCCATCGCCCCATACCTTCGGGTAGAGTACAACCCCGCGATGCTTTAATTTTTGCCATAGTTTTAGCTGTAGCTTCTTTTGCTCTGCTTAGTATATTTGCTAATTTGCTTTCGGCTTTCTTAGCAATGTCTGGAATTGTTTTTTATCTGTTAATTTACACCCATTGGCTGAAGCGCAACAGTACTCAAAATATTGTCATTGGGGGAGCAGCAGGAGCAATTCCGGCTTTAGTTGGTTGGGCTGCGGTAACGGGTACTTTAAGTCCTACTGCATGGTTACTATTTGCTATTGTCTTTGTTTGGACTCCACCACACTTTTGGTCGTTAGCATTGATGATTAAAGATGATTATGCAGCAGTAAATGTACCAATGCTACCAGTGGTTGCAGGAGAAGAAGCAACAGTTAAGCAAATTTGGTGGTATACCTTAATCACAGTAGCGTCAACGTTTCTACTAGTTTATCCCTTACATTCTTTGGGAATTATCTACGGAATTATTGCTGTGTGTTTGGGAGCAGTATTTATTCGTAAAGCGTGGCAATTATTACAAAATCCTCAAGATCGCAGTTTGGCTAAAGGAATGTTTCTCTATTCCATTTCTTATATGATGCTGTTGTGTTTGGGTATGGTAATTGATAGTTTGCCCGTGACTCATCGCGTTGTAAGTTTTTTTGGGGATAAGTTGAATTTATTGGTTGGTTGAGAGTTACTTAGATTGGGATTTTAGAAACCCGGTTTTTTAACAAACCGGGTTTTTGAAAGGAGCAAAAAATTATGAAGTTGCTTCCATCATTTCTTTCACCGTACTTTCCCACCTTTGTGTCACTAAAGCCACAATTGAAAGAAAATCTTCTGGCATATTTTGCTCTGGTTTGCGACGAATATACCATTTCCATTTACCGCGATTTTTGCTTCTATCCCACCACTCTGGTGTGGATAAAAGATAATAAATTTCTTCTAAGTTAGTATTACGACTGCTAAAGGCTGTGGAAATAGCTGCTCGAACTTTTGTTTCATCTAATTGTATATATGAGGAAAATAGCATTAAATCGTATAAATCTTTAGGTCGCCAGCGCTTGATTCCCTGTTCTACCAAGCCGTGCAACTTCCAGCCAAACATGGTTTCTGGGGTTACAGCCTGCAATTTAATGTTTTTTGTAGTTAGTGTTGGAAAATCAATCCATTGCGGTGGTGGAACTATTGGATCTCCAAAACCAACATCTATTTGAATATTTTTTTGATAATTTTCAAATGCAGCATTTATATTAACTCGTGCTCCTGGATATTCGGTTTCTAACCAAATTCCCGTGACTTCTAAGGAGTCAATATCGAATATGACTTCATCTATAAAATATGTATTTTTGAGAATAGTTTGAAATTTTTCTTTTGTTATTTGAATATCAAAAGGGTACAAACCCAGAAAATCAACATCTTCAGCAATTCTCCTTTCCCGTGGAACCCAAATTCGAGTCAGCATTCCACCACGTAAAACTAATTCATCACCGTAATTTGAATCAGCAACTCTACGTAAAACGCTTTCAAGTAAGTGATAAGTTAGTATCTCTTCTAAAGGACGATTTAGATTATTAGCAGTTTTGATTAAATGTTTTTTTATTTCTTTCATATTCATTTGTAATAACTATAAAAATATCTAACTCCGTTTTTATTGAATTAGGGTTCGTAGTTGCGCTTTAGCGCCAAATATGCTTGGCGCTAAAGCGCAACTACGAACTTTGAAAATTAATTTATCCACCCAGCATCTAAATTTGAGTTGCTGTCATAAACCGTATATTCTCGTTGCTGTTGAGAAAGTTTAAATCTTTTAGCTTTTAAAAATTCAAGTAAGTTATCAAAACGTGTTTGAGCAGATTTGTATCCCACACCATATACCCGCATGGTAATAAATCGCATCTGTTTTCCGTCTGCAAGTTTTTTAAAAGCATTGGTAGATAGATGAGCATCGTGCTGCAAACAATATTTTCTCAATACTTCAAGATTCTCTGAAGTAGACAAAATAGCTTTGACATGAAACTCGAAATAATTACTTTTGGATAACTTCTGCGCTTCCATATCCGAGATTGGAATATCTCGATTGCTCACCATCGCTTCAATCTTCATACGAGTAATTTCAAAATCTCGCTTAGTTATAATTTTGGCGATCGCATTGATTTCTTGTAGTACGTCTTTAAAAGCGCCATGATGATAAGATGCTGTCATTGGTTGAGAGCGAACTACGCCTTTAGGTAACTCGATAAAAACGCATTTTAAGTTTAAATTTTGGCAAACTAGCTTAAATTTATCTTTTAAAGCTAAATTATCAGCTTTGACGGTAATATGCGCTTCAAATGTACCTTTATAGCTAGGTTGCATCAGCTAATAAAAGGGTGGTACGCAAGGTTTGCAGTTTAGTGATGACATTTTTCTCTGTACTATACATATCTTTATGTTACAAGTGTAATACAAAAACAATATACTGGCAAATTATTTTGATTAATATTATGCTCGCTTAATAACTTAGACTCAAAAAATCCTGCAAAAAAAATCAAATATGTGGAAAAGTATCAGTATAGCTATCCATTTAAAAGACGCAACCTAGGGTTGTAAACTTATCCTTAGCTAAAGAACTCGCCCAAATATAATAAGAGTTAAACTCAAGCTTTGATTTTGCCAATTTAGTTGTATCAAGATTAATTACATTTACTTAAAAATTGATAAACAGAGGTTTAATATGCCTACTTTAAATTTGCGTAGATCTGAAAATGTTAGCGGCGATTTTTATGTTGATACTTCTTGTATTGATTGCGATACTTGTCGCTGGATGAATAGTAAGGTATTTACTCGTGAAGCAGGAATGTCAGCGGTACATCACCAACCAACTAATGAAGAGCAAAGATTAGCCGCACTTCAAGCTTTATTATCTTGTCCTACTGCTTGTATTGGTACTGTTGAGAAACCGCAAGATATCAAAGATGCTCATTTAAGTTTTCCGATTCCGATTGAAGAAAATGTTTATCATTGCGGCTACCATTCGGAAAAATCTTTCGGTGCTGCTAGTTATTTTATTCAATTACCCGAAGGCAATATTTTAGTTGATTCTCCCAGATTTACACCGCCTTTGGTGAAGCGTTTGCAGAAAATGGGAGGAATTCGCTATATGTAGCGGCTTTAAATTTTTCAAATAATATTTACTTATGTATCGCCAGCTATTTTTTTAAAACATAAATATTATACATTAATTTGCTAATAAAATAAACATAACTTATAAGTATTTAAACTAACAACTGTTTTTTTATTCTCTAAAACAACTGGATGTTACAAAAGCTATAGAAATAGTTGAGTCTTCTGGTATAATAAGTAAAACTGATAGATAATTATCACCTGCAATACTTGACAATAAGCCAAAATAGGAAAACTTAACAAAAAAATAATCATCAAAAATTCCTATTGCAGCTTATCGATCTAGTTGAAATGGAATTCCTCATATAAAAGGAATCCCATTACGAAATTCATGACTAGTGGAATGAAGTCTATATAAGTTAATATTGAGCATTTCAACAGTGAATTAAATTATTAACTATTGAAATGCTAATATCTACTACACCACAGCCATTGGACGGCTACCAGCTGAATGTCTATCTATCACTTGGTCAATTAAGCCGTAATCTTTGGCTTCATTCGGTGACATGAAGAAATCTCTTTCAGTATCTTCTGCAATACGTTCAATAGGTTGACCGGTATTTTCAGCTAAATATTGATTTAGCTGTTGCTTATGATAGAGAATCTCTTTCGCTTGAATTTCAATATCAGTTGCTTGTCCCTGGGCTCCACCTAAAGGTTGGTGAATCATAATTCGAGAATGAGGCAAACTCATCCGCTTACCTTTAGTACCAGCAGTAAGCAAGAAAGCACCCATACTGGCAGCTAGTCCCGTACAAATAGTACAAATATCCGGGCGAATGTGTCTCATAGTATCAAAAATACCCATGCCAGCAGTTACCGAACCACCAGGAGAGTTGATATACATATAGATATCTTTCTCCGCATCTTCTGCATCTAACAGCAGCATTTGGGCAACTATTAAGTTAGCTACGTTGCTATCAATAGGTTGACCTAAAAAGATGATACGGTCGCGCAGTAGCCGCGAGTAGATATCGAAGGCGCGTTCGCCGCGACCAGATTGTTCAATAACGATAGGAATCATGCAGCCTAGTTATAGTTAATTTACATACATTTTATCGATTACTAAGCTAATTGTTGTTATCAACAGCACGTTTGCAACAATATTGATTCTTAAAGATGCAGCGAACAACTATTTGTCTAAGTTATATTACTTATACTTTTTAGTATAAATGTAACATAGCGTGCATTTGTGTTCTTTGGTATCCGGATTAAAGCATTATCTCAGGTAAAACAGTAATACAAGAGGCATAGAAGGTTAATTATCTGAAATTTAAATGCCAATTATTTAGAGGTTAAGAAAAATAGGAATCGGTCATGTTAAAAAGATTAGTACAAGCGACAATCATAACTTTATTACTTAATTTAATATTTGGATTAAGCTCAAATACTAATCAAGTTATGAGTTCAAAAGTGGAATCTCCCATAAAAACCTACTCAGAACCGGCGGTAAGCTTACTCGTTCGTTCTTTAAAGTAAATTCCTTGCCACTTCAGTTAAAAATAGAATAGTTAAAACTAGTATTGGTCGAAAATTGATATTTATAAAAATAGATGAAAAGCCCCGAAACTGAGTTTATCGCTTTGTAACGGTTAATATATTCACGTATTTTATTTAATTTTTAACTAATATTATTTAACTATTTAGCTATCCGCCAAGATTTTCTATAGGTATTAATCAATACTTGTATCATTGAAGTGAAATTAATGCGGGTGAAAACTAAGCGTTACGATTTGATTTTCCATCATTAAAAAGCGTGCCTGCTTAAGTTTAAACGATAAACTAGGCACAGATAAAGCTTTTGATATTTTTGAAATCATGACTAATCGACTCGCTTCAGCCCAAAGTCTTTACCTCCGCAAACACGCTGAAAACCCTATTGATTGGTGGAACTGGTGCGATGAAGCCCTATCTACTGCGGTGGAGCAAAATAAACCAATATTTCTTTCTATTGGTTATTCTAGCTGCCACTGGTGTACTGTCATGGAAGGAGAAGCTTTTTCTGATTTAGAAATAGCTGAATATATGAATGCTAATTTTATTCCGATTAAAGTAGATAGGGAAGAAAGACCGGATATTGATAGCATTTATATGCAGGCTTTACAGATGATGAGCGGACAAGGTGGTTGGCCTTTAAACGCTTTTCTTTCTCCCGATGATTTGGTACCATTTTATGCTGGAACCTATTTCCCTCCAGAAGAACGTTATAATCGTCCCGGTTTTTTGCAGGTCATTAAAGCAATTCGGCATTATTACGATACCGAAAAACAAGATTTACAAAAACGTAAAGCAGTTATTTTAGAATCGCTGCTGACATCTACGGTACTGCAAACTGAAGCTAGGGCAGAAACAGAAGACAATCAACTATTGCAAAAAGGTTGGGAAATGTTTACTGGGATTATTGCTCCTAATGACCAAGGTAATAGTTTTCCTACGATTCCCTATGCACAGATGGCATTACAAGCAAGCAGATTTAATTTTACTTCTAGATATGACTGCAAACAAATTTGTACTCAACGTGGCTTAGATTTAGCCCTTGGGGGAATTTTTGACCATGTTGCCGGGGGGTTTCATCGTTATACAGTCGATCCTACTTGGACTGTACCACATTTCGAGAAAATGCTTTACGATAACGGTCAAATAGTCGAATATCTGGCTAACTTGTGGAGTGCCGGAATCGAACAACCTGCTTTTGAAACTGCGATCGCGAAAACCGTAAAATGGCTGCAACGAGAAATGACAGCACCAAATGGTTATTTCTATGCTGCTCAGGATGCGGATAGTTTCATCACCCAAGAAGATATTGAGCCAGAAGAAGGTGCTTTTTATGTTTGGAAGCTCAGGGAATTAGAACAACTGCTGACTTCAGATGAATTAACAGAATTACAACAAAATTTTACAGTTACACCCAATGGTAACTTTGAAAATCAAAATGTTTTACAAAAGCGTAATTCAGAACGATTGAGCAATACTCTTGAAGCGACTTTAGAAAAATTATTTACAGCTCGTTACGGCTCAGACAGCAGCACCATCAAAACATTTGCTCCGGCTCGTAACAATGCTGAAGCAAAATACCATAAATGGCAAGGTCGCATTCCACCTGTCACAGATACTAAAATGATTGTTGCTTGGAATGCGATTATGATTTCCGGTTTAGCAAGAGCTTATGCAGTATGGGAGCAAATGGAATATCTGGAAATGGCAACCCAAGCAGCCAAGTTTGTTTTAGAAAATCAATTTGTTAATGGCAGATTTTACCGACTCAATTACGAAGGTAAACCTAGGGTAATGGCTCAATCGGAAGACTATGCTCTATTTATTAAAGCTTTGCTCGATTTACATCAGGCTTGTTTAAAAGCCGATACCGATAAATCTGCTTTTTGGTTAGAAAAAGCAGTTTCCCTGCAAGAAGAATTCAACGATTATTTATGGAGCGTCGAACTGCATGGTTATTTTAATACCGCCAGCGATGCCAGCAAAGAACTGATTGTACGAGAGCGTAATTATATAGATAGTGCTACACCTTCAGCTAATGGGATCGCCTTATCTAATTTAGTCAGATTAACTTTAGTTACAGATAATCTTCAATACTTAAACTTAGCAGAACAAGGATTAAAGGCATTTCGCGGCGTTATGAATGATGTCACTCAAGCTTGTCCCAGTTTATTCGTTGCCTTGGATTGGTATAGAAACTGTACCTTAATTCGTACCCAAAAACAGCGACTCAATTCGCTTCTAGGGAAATTTTTACCCGTGGCAATGTTTGTAGAACAATCCGAGTTACCACAAAACAGCATCGGCTTAGTTTGCCAAGGTTTAAAATGTCTGGCACCTGCTGAAAATGAAGAAAAATTATTAGAGCAAGTAGTTTCGAGCTATACCAGAGGAAATTGAGGCAATAGGGGGATGGGTAAATATGAATTTTCTGTCCCATTCTTAACTTTTGACTTACCAATCACGAATCTTCATATATAATTATGACTTTTGACATGCGTCCCCCCAAACCTATAATCTTACAGAACAACTGATTACTGCTCACTGCTCACTGCTCACTGCTCACTGATGAAACATACCCTTTCAGTACTTGTAGAAGATGAAGCGGGAGTTCTCTCGCGAATTTCGAGTTTATTTGCACGTCGCGGTTTTAATATCGAAAGTCTTGCTGTAGGACCAGCCGAACAACCAGGGATTTCCCGAATTACTATGGTTGTACCCGGTGATGTCCGCATCATAGAACAACTTACAAAGCAATTGTACAAGTTAATCAACGTTCTTAAGGTTCAGGATATTACTGAAGTTCCTTGTGTAGAAAGAGAATTAATGTTGATTAAGGTTAACGCTACTAGTAGCAATCGTTCGGAAATTGTTGAATTAGCTCAAATTTTCCGAGCCAGGGTAGTGGATGTCGCAGAAGATTCTTTGACTGTGGAAGTAGTCGGAGATCCAGGCAAAATAGTCGCGATTGTACAGGTGCTACAAAAATTTGGTTTGCGAGAAATCGCCCGTACCGGGAGAATTGCATTAACTCGCGAGTCTGGTGTGAATACTGAATGGCTCAAGTCTTTGCAAGCTAAAGTTAAAGCTGTTTAGTTTTAGCTATATTTGCATATTTTGGCATCTCAAGCCCGGTTAATTGCTCGTTTTACAACTAAAAAACCGGGTTTGTTTACGCTTGTTGAGAGGGTTACAATTTCCGTAAAAAAATGGGCTTTGAATACTCCGTAAAAAAATGGGCAGGCTTTAAAACCAGTTAACTCGTGTTGAAGAGCGGCATCTCTCTATAATAAGCCAGCAAGAGCATTTAAGGCTTCATCTCGGGGGGCGTAAAATTTAAAATTGAATCAATTTATAAATTATCAACATCTTCATCTTGACAAAAAATTTTCTATTGATTTACGAAACCATCAAATTAATGCCAAATTGGCATGACTGTGTGACGAAAAACTGTTAGATATTATATTGACACATCAAAATAGATAAATTAGTTACAGCAGTAATTTATTTTTTAATTATTGCTTCTTGTCTAACTCTTTATTCTATGTTTCGGAGTTGTCTTGCTTTAGATACGTTATGGGCAATCCCAAGTGCAAATGCGGTTGTAAAATGATTTGGCTTGATAAAAAGTTTTTTTTTGGTGCTTAATGTCAATATCAAAGTCAGGTCATTAACTATTGCTTTAAAAAAGACAATGATAATGCAAATCAAGGAATTTGCAACTTGAATATTAAGGAGAGCCAAATAACAGGATAATAATCCAACAATTTTATTAACTATCCATCTTTCAAGGGTGCTTTCGCATTAAAGCGTGAAGTGCTTTATTTTTAGTGATTATTTTTTTAAGGAGAATAATGTATCTGCCAAATTGAATTTTCGAGCTTAAATAGTTGACCGAACAAACTCTTTTTATAGCTAGTATGCTTATTGGGTGAGTTATCAGTTAATTGATTTTATCAATTAATAAATTTTGTTTGCTATTACCATTTAGTTTATGGTGCTTCTCTGTGGATAAATATAGCTAGTTTAAATAATATATACAAAATCGACGCTACTCTCTCTTAAGGGGACATTATTAATAAAGATAGAGAGCCAAGGTGAAGTTTTATATATATTGTAATTCGGCTGAAATAGCTATATTGATACACTAAGTAAGTAAATTATGCGATGCATCTGGTAGATAGTTTATATTAATTAGATTGTTAATTAGCTCTGATATGTTCCCCAAGGGTTATGTTTGTAGAAAACTTCCCAACAGGTATTTATCGCGATGAATAGTCTATTCATGCTTTCTCATTGGTTGCTTGATAGATCGACAAAAGTTATGTTTAACAATTTGTTGAAATTGAGAAACCGTCATTTACTGATTTTTGACGTTATTTTTTTTAGTTTTACGCCGCTTTTAGCTTTGATACTGCGTTTAGATGGCGATTTAGCTTTTCAGCCATATGTATCTGACTTAATTACGGTAACTTTAGTTTTTTTAACAGTCAAAATCAGTGTTTTTTACAGTTTTGGTTTTTATCGCCGTTATTGGCGTTATGCAGGTGTAGAAGAATTGACTTATGTTGCCATGTTGATAGTGGCTGCGATGGTAATTCAAACTTTGCTATTTGATGTTATTAACTTTACCATACCTTGGGCAGTTGATACACTACCAAGGTCGCTACCGTTTCTGGATGGATTGCTTTCTTGTATTTTTATTGGAGCATTACGTTTTAGCGTTAGAGTTGTTGAGAGAAGCAGACATTCCCGTGTCGCTTTTACTCGTAGATTTTACAATCAAGACGAACGAGTACTGATAGTTGGTGCTGGAAGTGCTGGGGTGAGTCTTGTACAGGAAATGCAAACCAGTAGTGACTTAGGTTTTCGTCCTGTTGCCTTCATTGACGACGATATAACCAAGTTAAACGCACGTATTCGGGGAATTCATGTGGTTGGCGATCGCCATTCAATTCCTGAAGTTCTAGAACCTTTGAGGGTAGATAAAGTAATTATCGCCATGCCTTCAGTTGCGGGGGAAGTGATTCGAGAAATTGTAGATATTTGTAAGTCCGCTGGAATACAAGCCTGTACCTTACCAGGAATAAACGAAATACTTAACGGTAAAGTGAGCTTGAATAGCATTCGCGATGTCAGAATCGAGGACTTACTCAGACGAGAACCAGTACAGACTGAAATTGAAAAAGTAGCTGAATTTATCAATGGAAAAAGAGTCTTAATCACTGGTGCGGGTGGCTCCATTGGCAGCGAACTTTGCCGTCAGATTTGCTCTTGTCGTCCCAAGGAAATCATGTTGGTGGGGCATGGAGAAAATTCCGTTTTTACGATTCAGCAAGAATTGAATCAGCTTGTAAAAGTTTTGCAAGAAGACACTAAAGCTTTAGGGAAGGCACCAAGAATTTCAGGATTTATAGCCGACATTCGCTTCAAAGATAGACTCAGGAACGCCTTTGATAAATTCCAGCCGGACGTGGTTTTTCATGCAGCAGCCCACAAACACGTTCCCTTGATGGAAATGAATTCACCAGAAGCCATCACTAACAATGTAATTGGGACTAAAAATTTAGTTGAGGAAGCATTACGATGCAATGTTAACCATTTCGTCATGATTTCCACCGATAAAGCGGTAAATCCGACAAATATTATGGGAGCTAGTAAGAGAGTTGCAGAAATGTTGGTTTTGCAAGCCGCAAAGCAAAGCCGTAAATCTTATGTAGCCGTGCGCTTCGGTAATGTTTTAGGTAGTCGCGGTAGCGTTGTGCCTACATTTAAAAAGCAAATTGCCGCAGGTGGCCCGGTAACAGTTACTCATCCAGACATCTGTCGTTACTTCATGACTATTCCCGAAGCAGTGCAGTTGGTATTACAAGCAGCTGTTTTGGGTAGAGGTGGCGAAGTACTGATGCTTAACATGGGCGAGCCTGTCAAAATTGTCGATTTAGCATCAGAATTAATTAGACTTTCTGGTTATAGGGTAAATAAAGACATAGATATAGTTTTTACAGGCTTGCGACCGGGAGAGAAATTATTTGAAGAGTTGTTTATAGAAGGAGAAGAATACGACCCGACAGAACATGAAAAGCTGTTTATGGTGAAGAATTCGAGCCGAATTATACCGAAAAGTTTAAATGCTTACGTAGATGCACTATGCCAAGCTGCTAGTAAAAATGATACAAATTCTATCAAATTTTTGTTAGAGCAATTAGTTCCCGGTTATAAGCCTAAGAATTTAGACGAAAGGGGCAAAATGCAGGGAGCAAGCAATAGCAATAAATCGGCTAATGCAGATGGCAATATACTAACAAAAGCTAAAGCGGAGGGAGTTTAAGTTAATCATAAATAAAGTCAAGTAATCAAATTTTTGTCAAATATCAGCTAATTTTCAGTTAATTATCAGCTAATTCTCAGCTAATAATGCATCTACAATTTATGTTTGAAACAGGCTCTAATCCCCTGCTAATAGCAGATTTGAAATCAAAAAGCGATAAATCTTTTGGAGGAAGAAAAATAAATTAATTCTGTGATAGAAATATAGTTACTAAATGTTACGTCTTTTGGATGTGCGAAGGAACATAAGTGTATGAAAATGTCCCTCAAGAAGTGTGTTCGCAGCTTTTCTTTAATGGCAATTAGTGTTGCCACTTACGGATGCCGTATCATCCCTGCAAATGCTTCTACGGTAACTACTTCCTATAGCCAAAGTTTTGAGAATTTTCCCAATCCAGAACGCGGATTTTATCTTAATTCCGGTCCGACGGATGCAAATATTCCTCTTAATCCTGGCAGATTACAAGAAGCCAAAAACGAGAATATGAGTTTGATGCGGCGGATTTATTCCCTATCTAATTACAGATATAGCCCGTTGCCTCAATCTTTTATTGACGTAGTAGCTCAAGACTTGCAACAAGCCCGCCAATCAGGAGTGAAATTAATCATTCGATTTGCATACAACTGGTTTAAAGGTGGCGAAGACGCTCAAAAAGAACGAATTCTGGCTCATATGGAGCAACTTAGACCAGTATTGCAAGAAAACTACGATGCCATCGCCTATGTTCATGCAGGATTTATTGGTTCTTGGGGAGAGTGGAATCGTTCAACAAATGACTTGTTGAATACTCAGGACATGAGAGACATTTTATTTAAATTCTTGTCTGTAGTTCCTCCAGAAAGAATGATAGTTTTACGTTATTCTTACTATAAAAAACGAATTTATGATAACAATAACCCTTTAACGGCTTCTGAAGCTTATAGCCGTAGCTACAGAGCCAGAACTGGCGCACTTAACGATTGTTTCTTGGCGAGTCGAGACGATGCAGGAACTTACTTATACGATGAAGATATTGACCAGCAAAAAGATTATTTAAGTCAAGAGAATTTGTATCTCGTGCAGGGTGGAGAAACCTGTAGCTCCGATAGTTCTGCACAACCATATATTGGCTGTAACAATGCTTTGAAAGATTTACAAAGAATGCGTTGGAGTGCTATCAATGCTCGATTCAAAAAGGATGTAACGGATCTTTGGAAAAACCAAGGTTGTTATAGCGAAATTTCGAGGCGTTTAGGCTATCGATTTAATCTTGTAAATTCGGAGATTACAAATCGTTTAAAACCGGGTGGTAGGTTTTTTGCCAAGTTGAACATAGAGAATGTTGGATGGGCTAATGCCTACAATCCTCGTTTATTAGAAGTAGTTTTACGGAATAAACAAACAAATCAGGAATACTATTTACGAGTCAATAAAGATGTCAGAAGATGGACGACTGGTAAGACTACAACAGTAAATATTGAAGGCGGTTTACCAAGCAACATGCCATTAGGGGAATATGACATATTCCTTAACCTGCCAGATCCACAACCCAGATTATATAATCGACCAGAATACTCGATTCGATTAGCAAATATAAATGTTTGGGAAGGTTCTACCGGATATAACTCCTTACAAAATAGTCTTGTTGTCGATGACAATGCAGGAGGAGAAAATTATTCAGGTAGCAATAAATTTGTATCGCGTTAAATAGAGTTCAAGCTAAAACAATGAAAATTTTGCGATTGGAAAATATACTTATTCATTGGAAAAAATTGACAAGCGGTTCTACCAATCGAAAAATTTTCGGAGCAGCGATGATTGTTGGGATGGGAACGCTATTTGTGAAAGTAGCTGCAATGTTCAAAGAGCTAGTAGTTGCTTGGAAGTTTGGTACTGGAGATGCACTAGATGCATTTTTAATTGCCCTACTCGTTCCCTCTTTTATTATTAATGTTGTTGCTGGCTCGTTAAAAGCTGCCTTAATTCCTACCTATATGCAAGTGCGGGAAAAAGCAGGAAGAAAAGCTGCTGAAAAACTTTTTTCTGGAGTCACCCTGGCAAGTATTATAATGCTGACGATTACAACAGCATTGATATTATTACTTGCACCAGTATACTTACCATTGATTGCTGCGGGATTCGATCGGCAAAAATTAGATTTAACTTTTCAGTTAACCTATGCAATTTCACCCTTAATTGTATTAAGTGGAATTCAAATTATTTGGGGGGGGGTGTTAAATGCAGGAGAACGCTTTGCTTTAGTTGCTATTAGTCCAATTTTGACTCCCGCAATTACCATTTTGTTTCTTTTAGCTTCTGAAAATTGGGGTAGCTTTTCCTTGGTTGCAGGATTGATTGTAGGGGGAATTGCAGAAATGGCGATACTGGCAGTAGCTTTGAATCGACAAAAAATATCAATATTTCCCAAATGGTATGGTTTTAATCCAGAATTTATTCAAGTTGTAACTCAATACGCACCTACAGTCGCAGCATCATTTTTGATGTGCAGCGCCATAATTATAGACCAGTCAATGGCTGCAATGTTGGCTCCTGGTAGTGTTGCTGCACTAACTTATGGCAACCGAGTAGTTTCCCTACCTATACTGTTGATAACTACGGGATTAAATGCTGCTGTAGTCCCTTATTTTTCTAAAATGATTGCCACTAAAGATTGGAGTGGAGTCAATCATACGCTCAAACGTTACCTGAAACTAATATTTTCAACTACTGTACCTTTAACGGCTATAGTAATAATTTTTTCAGAGTTTATAGTAAGTCTTTTATTTCAAAGAGGTTCATTTACAGCCAGCGATACCCAAATAGTAGCTAACATTCAAAATTTTTACGCATTACAAATACCATTTTATATTTCGGCTGTATTTATAGTCGATGTAATTGTATCCCTAAGAAAAAATTATATTTTAATGTGGGGTTCTGGATTAAATTTAATTGCTAATGTTGCCGGTAACTTTATATTTATGCATTTTTTAGGAGTCAAAGGAATTGCTTTATCTACTAGCTGTGTTTATCTAATTTCTTTCAGTTTTTTATTATTTTTTGCATTAAAATTCTTAAGAGAAAGTCAAACAAATAACTCATCAATCAAGTCTTAATTATTTTTAATTTTTGAATTTACAATCATCTATAATCATATGAAAATTACATTTGTAATATCGTCTCTATCATCTGGTGGAGCAGAAAGGGTTTTAATTTTATTAGCACAAGGATTTTTAAATAAAGGATACCAAGTTACTATAATTACGTTATCCACTAAGGATGATGATTTTTATATGGTACCAGTTGCTGCAAATAGAATAGCTCTAGGAATTTTGGGATACTCTTCAAATATTTTCAGTGCTTTAGTTAATAATTTAAGCCACTTATCAAAATTAAGAAAAGCAGTTTTTTCTACTAAACCAGATGTAGTTATTTCATTTGCTACAGAAACAAATGCATTAACTATACTTTCCTTAGTGAAAACAGGAATACCAGTAATTGGTACGGAACATTGCGATCCCAATTTAATGTCTTATGGAAGGATATGGGAAACATTACGTAGTTTTAGCTATCCTTTAGCAGCAAAAATTGTTAGCGTTAGTAAAGGAGTGGATGATGGTTTTGATTGGCTATCACCGGCTAAAAGAGAAATAATATATAATCCTTTTTTGAAAATAGAAGACAATTCCATTCCAACTGAATTGCCCACAAAGGTAGACTCAGAAAAAAAATGGATGGTGAGTATGGGCAGACTAACTTATCAAAAAGGGTTTGATATTTTAATTCCGGCTTTTGCCAAAGTTGCTAATAATCATAAAGATTGGCAGTTGATAATATTAGGAAAGGGAGAATTACGTCCCGAATTAGAAAAACTTGTAGAAGATTTAAATTTAACCGATAAAGTGATTTTGCCAGGGGTAGTCAAAAACCCATTCACTATTTTAAAAAAAGCAGAACTTTTTGTCATGGCTTCTCGTTTTGAAGGTTTTCCCATGTCTCATGGTGAAGCAATGGCTTGTGGTTGTCCTGTTATTTCTACCGATTGTCCGAGCGGTCCTAGAGAGATTATTCGTCATGACGTAGACGGTATTCTAGTACCAACTGAGGAGGTGAATGCTTTAGCTCAGGCTATGGATAGCCTAATGTCTAACGAGCAAGAACGTATGCGTTTAGCTAGTCGCGCGACAGAAGTTACTGAAAGGTTTAGTTTAGACAACGTTATGGATAGTTGGGACAAACTATTTACAGAAGTTGTAATAGATAAAAACGATTCTAGATTATTGGGTAGTACTGTATAAATTCAAAATTAGTTCAAAATTAGTATAAAATTAATCGGAAACATGAATAAAAAACCTATAGCTTTTTTCTTACCGAATTTAGCTGGCGGTGGTGCCGAAAAAATAGTAGTGAATCTACTCAAAGGAATGCAGGAACCAGATATCAGTTTAGATTTGGTTTTAGCAGATGCCGAAGGACCTTTATTAAGCCAAGTTCCAAATAATATACGTATAGTTGACTTTGCATCTTCAAGAGTACTTAAAGCGATTCCTGCTTTATGCCGTTATTTGCAAGAAAACAAACCATTAGCTTTAGTTTCACATATTTCTCACGCCAACGTAGCTGCTGTTATAGCTAAAGAATTATCTAAAACAAAAACCAAATTAATTTTAGTAGAACATAACACCGTGACATATGCTCAATCAACAGAATGGCGCGGCAGATTTGTTCCTTTATTTATGAGATGGCTATATCCTCGTGCAGATGTTGTAGTTGGCGTATCTGAAGGTGTAACCGAAGATATTAAGTCTCAATTAGGATTAGTTCAAGATAAAGTAAATACAATTTATAATCCCGTAGTTGATGATAAATTAGTTTTGAAAGCGAATAGCAGTTTAAATCATTCTTGGTTTGCAGAAAACAGCCCCCCTGTATTTCTGGGTGTCGGAAGATTAACAGAACAAAAAGATTTTTCAACTTTAATTAAAGCTTTTGCATTAGTAAGACAAAAAAGGTCGGCTCGTTTAATAATTTTGGGTGAAGGAGTAGCTCGTGCAGAATTAGAAAAATTAGTCGAAACATTGGGAATCACCGAAGATGTTTCCTTGCCCGGATTTACAGATAACCCCTATGCTTACATGAAAAAAGCTAGCGCATTTGTGCTTTCTTCTCGCTGGGAAGGTTTGCCAACTGTTTTAATAGAAGCAATGGCTTGTGGTTGTCCTGTTATTTCTACAAACTGCCCGAGCGGACCAGAAGAAATTTTACAAGCAGGTAAATATGGAAAATTAGTTGCAGTGGGTGATGTTGCAGCTTTATCTGAAGCAATGTTGAATGCGCTAGACAATCCGGAGAATTCGCAAATTTTGGCACAACGCACCCAAGACTTTTCTTTTGATAAAGCTGTTTCTAAATATTTGGAATTAGTAAATTGTTGATATGACAGTAGCTCGGAAGAAAACTCAACATAGTTTATTAACTTATTATCAATGCTTTTTAGCAGTAGTTGCTGTTTTAATTCTTTATACAGCAGCCGATATTTATTACTTTGATTTGGGTGTAACTCCAGCGGTTAAATATATAGTGGGAGGGCTTTATGTCGCTGCCGCGCCACTACTAATTTCTTTCAGAAAAAAGAACTTTAAATATGTTCCAATAAACGTAATTTTATGGTGCGGTTTATATTTGGGAATATCAGCCGCTTCTTTTTTGCAAAGTGTTCCTACAGAGTTCGTGACTCAGGAATTGGAAACAAGAATATTAGCAGTTTTGTTTATGTTGCTAATGACCTTAATTCTCTCTGGAGAGCCTATTGTACGAACAACTCTTAGATACACCTTATTTATTGCCGCAGGCATAACTATTTTCAATAATTTTACAGAATTATTCAACCCGGAAGCATTCAATGAATTTAATGTTACCGGAAGACCGGCGGGCTTTTATATAGACCCTAATAAATCCGGAGCTTCCTTAATTATGGCAATGATATTTAGTATTGGATTATTGCCTAAAAAATTGAGAATATTTTATTTTATCATAATTTTTAGTGGTGCTTTTATTACTTTTTCCAGAGGTGCGACTCTTTGTTTAATAATATTGCTATTTCTCTTTCTTTTTAAACGTGTAATAGCAACTTCACAAGTCTATTCTATTTTTGCTGGCTTAATAATTTTACTTACGATAATTGGTAATGTGGGAACTTATTTAGTAGATCAAGCCAGTGAATTAGGAGTTTTAAATTATAGTATTGAGCAAAGAATAATCGCAATCACTAATTTTGCCGATCCTGATAAGCGGGAAGCTGATGATGGTAGCTCTCGTTCTGATGTGGCAATGGTTGCTTGGAAAACCTTTACCAAAAGGCCATTTATCGGTTATGGAATCGGCTATATTCGCGAATGGGGAGATATTCTTCCTCACAACATGTATTTAACATATATGGTTGAAAATGGTTTTTTGGGTTGTTTAATTCTTCCTTCTCTAGTATTTGCGGTAACTAGAAATTCTTATGGGGAAGCAAAACAACTTAGCTTATTTTTTGGCGTTTTTATTTTACTTTGGGCGCTATTTAGTAATACAGTCTTAGAAGACCGCGAAACATTAACTGTGTTTGTTCTCTTGGCTGTAATGTCAAAATATAGCAGGTTAGAAAGAATAAATCCGGGGAAACTCTAAACTATTATTTGTTAGATTGCTAGTAATATGAAGTCTTCAAAATAACAAACAACATACTTAACAAATAGGCACATAATAACTTGTAGCTAACGTTTTTTGTCAAATTTAGGTCTTTAAAAATCTTGTAAATAAATGGTGGATTGAGATGAATAACAGTTCCGTATTAGCTTTTATTACTACCGGGCTTGATACAGGTGGTGCAGAAAGAATGCTGTATAATTTGCTATCTAAAATAGACAGACAGCGTTTCAAGCCCGTAGTAATTTCTTTAATGGATGAAGGTAGCTTTGGTAAAAGCATTAATGCTTTAGATGTACCTATCCACACAATGGATCTGAAACCGGGAATGTTCCCAACACCGGGAGTGATTTCGCATTTAGTTCATACCGTGCGTCAAATTCAACCCGACTTATTACAAGGTTGGATGTATCACGGTAATCTAGCAGCAGAGTTTGCCAACAAATTTTGTCAGGGAAACATTCCGACTGTATGGAATATTCAACATTCTATGTACGGATTGAAATTTGAAAAGCCCATGTCCCAATTAGTGATTAAGTCAGGGGCGCAGCTTTCTAAATCTCCACGCAGTATAATTTATGTTTCTCAGATAGGTAAATCGCAACATGAAAAAATTGGCTACAGCCCTAATAATGGCTGTGTAATTCCAAATGCAAGCGATAGTTCCTTATTTGTACCTTCACTAGTAGCTAAAAATGATGTACGTAGGGAACTAGGTTTAGTAGAAGATGATTTATTGATTGGTCAGTTTGCTCGATTTCACCCGATGAAAGACCATGCAAATTTCCTTCATGCCGCTGGATTATTATTGCAGAAGACAGCAAAAAAAGAAAAAGTGCATTTTCTGCTTGTAGGTTCGGAAGTAGATAAGGAAAATCAGACTTTAGTCGAATTAATCCAAAAATTAGGATTATCAAATCAAGTCCATTTGCTCGGGGAACGTAGCGACATGGCTCGTTTAACTGCTGCTTTGGATATTATGACTGTAGCTTCTGCTTATGGAGAAGCTTTTCCTTTAGTTTTAGGAGAAGCAATGTCTTGTGGAGTACCTTGTGTAGTCACAGATGTAGGTGATTCCGGTTGGATTGTTGGCAATACAGGTAGAGTTGTTCCTCCAAGAGACTCAGAAGCATTATCTAATGCATGGAAAGAATTAGTAGAATTTGGACAACAAGCTAGAAATGATTTAGGACAAGCCACAGGTAAGAGAAATATGGAATTGTTTTCTCTTGAGGTAATTGTGGCTAAATACGAAGAACAATATAACAATGTGCTTTCAAAACAATTACAAGCACAGGCTGCATGAATTTAATCAGAAATCATAATGAAAAGTCTTTTAATTATTACCACTATCCCAGATACCATTACAGCCTTTTTGCTACCGTTTGCCCGTCATTTTCGTGCCCAAGGTTGGCGGGTTGATGCAATGGCTTGTGGAATTTCTGCTTTTAGTGAATGCAAAGAAGAATTTGACAATTTGTATGAAGTGGAACTGTCACGTAACCCTTTGCAACCGGCTAATTTAATCGTAGCGCCGCGTCAGATTCAAGAAGCGATGGAGCAAGGCAGATACGATATAGTTCACGTTCATACTCCAGTTGCTGCTTTGGTTACCCGTTACGCTTTGAGAAATTATCGTAATTCGGGAAAAACCAAAGTAATTTGTACTTCCCATGGTTTTCACTTTCATAAAGATAAAACCGCTTTGAAAAATGCCGTATTTTTGGCTTTAGAGAAATTCGGAGGAAATTGGATCGACTATTTAATTACTATTAATAGAGAGGATGAAGCTTCAGCCAAGCGCCATCGTTTGACTGCTCCTGAAAAAGTCCGCTATATGCCTGGAATCGGAGTAGATTTAGATTATTACAGTTCTCATACTACCTCAGAGAGCGAAGTTGACAAATTACACCAGGAATTAAATTTATCTGCCGATACTAAGATTTTATTGTCGGTAGCTGAATTTATTCCCCGCAAGCATCCACAAGATATTTTGAAGGCATTTGCAAAAATAAATCGAAGTAATGTCTGTTTGGTATTTGCTGGAGAGGGGGATTTATTTGAAGAAATGCAAGACTTAGCCGTTGAATTCGGAATACAAGATAACGTGCGTTTTCTCGGACAACGTAATGATATTCCCACTTTGATGAAGGCTGCATTTGTGACTATTCTTGCTTCCGAACAAGAAGGTTTACCTCGATGTATTATGGAATCTTTTTGTTTAGAAACTCCGGTAATTGGTAGCGATATTCGTGGAACTAAAGACTTAATTTCGCCAGAGTGTGGTATTCTCTTCCCTCTAGGAGATGTCGAAAAACTTACGGATGCAATTATATATTTACTGGATCGTCCTCAAGAAGCATCCATGATGGGCACACAAGGAAGAAAGCGTATGGCTAATTTTGACCTAAATCACATTATCAAACTTCACGAAAGTTTATATGCCGAGGCTTTATCCTCAACTGTATAACATCTTTCACTGTACAAAATTTGGCACAAAACCTTTAATATAAAATGCCGCGAGAGAAAATTACTGCCAAATTGGCAACAAAAATTTATGATTTTTAGTTATGTTGATTGTGATGTAAAAATCTAGTAAAAATTTTTGGGGTCTGTTTTAGCAGTTAGATTTTTTGCAAGTCAGTTACGTTAATTCCGGGATTATAAGGAAGGACGACGAAAAACTATATTTTTGTTGGTAACTTGAGTTTTGGATATCTAATTCTGTAGTTTTTGATGAAGCTAGAATCCCCTGCCTTCTACCCATGGGTAGTGTCAATAAAGTACATTCCGACGAGCAGGGATGCTCCGAGATTTGGTGGCAAGAACATCTCCCCATCAATTTCTCTGCATCCCAGAAAATTTTTATGATATGAGGGTATACCTCATTTATCTAGAAATTGCTCTATCTAAATATTCTAAGATGCCTGTTTTTCAACATCTCAAAGTTGATGTTGGAATTAATTTGTATGTTTTCGTTTTGATAGATTTTTTGGGAATAAAGACTTGATAGTCAATTGCTCTGTAGATTTTTTATTGTCAGAGGTGAGAGATACAACAATGATTGTTCAAGAATTTAAAGGCGATCGCAAAGATTTATGGGTTGAAAATAGAAGAGTTAGTTACGCAATAAAATCCATATTGGATAGACTAATTGCAACACTAATGTTGTTATCTTTAACTCCAATCTTAATTATTGTAGCTATTGCTGTTCATTTTGGTATGGGAGATCCGATTCTTTTCACCCAAACTCGTTGCGGTAGAAATGGAGAAAAATTTAAAATCTACAAATTTCGTAGCATGACAAATGAATGCGATGCTGATGGAAACTTGCTTGAGGATGAAGATAGATTGACGAAGTTTGGACAATTTATTCGGAGATTCAAACTAGACGAGATTCTGCAACTATGGAATATAGTCAAAGGAGATATGAGCTTTGTTGGTCCGCGTCCAACGCTTCCAGAGCAAGTTAGAGATTACTATAGTTGGCAAAAAGAGAGACTTAAGGTAACTCCCGGACTTACCGGATGGTCTCAAGTGAACGGCAATGTCAACTACTCTTGGACAGAAAGAATCTGCATGGATATATGGTATTTGCACAACTGGTCCCTGTGGCTGGACATGAGGATTTTAATCAAAACTTTAGCAGTTGTAATCTGGGGGGAACACAAGAATCATCGAGCATTTAATCAAGCATGGAAATATGTAGAACAAGGTCTTAAAGTGGATTTGACTTTACCAGTTCAAGAGTCAATGAAGAGTCATTAAATAATTAGATCGCAGATGCTGCCAATAAGAAAATCTTTTTATGTGTGCGATATGATACCTATGTCTGATTTGTCGCTAGTTTATTTATAGAATGAGCTAGGAATTGTTAGAAAATTAGTTTTAAATTTTGTTGGTTTGATACAAGAAAATGACTAAACAAAGGTGCTTTGATAAATGAAAGTTTTAGTAATCGCACCTCATCACGATGATGAAGTATTGGGTGTTGGTGGCACGATGGCAAAATATGCGGCAGAAGGAGCCGAAGTATATGTTGCTATTGTGACCGAAGGAAATGCTGCTGAATGTGCGGAGGCGCGAGAGGCACATAGGCTATTGGGAGTGAAAGACACAATATTTTTCTCATTCCCAGCAGCAGAATTAGACATGGTACCTCACCGAGAAGTAAATATAAAATTGTTCGATTTAGTTGGTAAAATACAGCCAGATTTACTTTTCATTCCTTTTATTGGAGATATTCATTTAGACCATCAAAGAATCTTCTTATCAAGTTTAGTCGCAGCCAGACCAAATAATCCTAAAGCTCCGAAAGCAATATATGCTTACGAAACGCTTTCTGAGACTAACTGGTATGCTCCCCATGTAACTGCTAATTTTGTTCCTAATGTATTTATTGATATTTCCGAGCATCTAGAAACCAAGTTACAGGCGATGGAAATGTACGCATCTCAAATAAAGACTTTTCCCGACGAGCGTTCGGAAGAAACCTTACGGGCTTTAGCAACTTTGCGTGGTTCTACAGTAAATCGCTTTGCAGCTGAAGGTTTTTATTTAATAAGGCAGATTATTTAAGTTTTTATGTAAGTAGGTGGGCACAAATAAACCAAGCTATATTACAAAATGTTTTTGACGCTCAAACCCTTACCCCTATTGCAAGACAGCCTATTGCCTTATCCCAATTACTATTTTCAATGCCAACCTACTTAACTCGATGATGATGATAGCTAGTAATCGAAGTAAAAGTAAGTTAAATAATTCAAATTGATTAATAATTTATCAAAGGTTATCAGATGCTAAGTAATCTAAGTCCGATTCTATCTGAAGCAGAAATTTCTCTGCTCCCCACAGAAGAAGATGTAGCTTTCTATGAAGAACATGGCTGGTACATCTCAAAAAAAGTACTTCCTGAAGAAATAATCGATCAAGCAATCCTTGGTAGTCAGAAGTTCTATCTTGGCGAACGAGATGGGACTCTTCCTTCCAGTAAAGGTTACAGTAATTGGCAGCCCGGTGATGAAGTTGCTATTCGTAATAATGAATATACTTTTTTTCAAAAAAAAGAAATCAAAAACCTTGTTCTTCAGCCGATTATCGGTGCTATTGCGGCTAGACTAACTAGAAGTAGACAAATTCGCTTGTTTCAAGATCAGCTAATTAATAAGCAACCAGAATCCGATCAAAAAGGAGGAGTAGTAGGCTGGCATACAGACCATTCCTATGTCTCTAATTCTACTTCCAATAAATTACTTGCAGCTTGGATTCCTTTCCAGGATTGTAGTGAAGAAAATGGAACTTTAGTTGCTATTGATGGCAGCCATAAATGGCAAGGCAACGAGCATATGCGTTGTTTTAATAATAATAATCATCAAGAGATAGAAGAAAAATTTATTCAAGAAGGCAAAGATTTTATTAAAGTACCTTTTGATTTAAAAAAGGGTCAAATAAGTTTCCACCATGGTTTACTAATTCATGGCAGTTGTCCTAATTACAGTAATGCATCCCGTTTAGCATTAATTATGCATTTACAAGATGAAAGCAATCGTTATCAACCTTTTTGGAATCAAGGTAGAGAAATTCATCATTTTGTGGATAGCATCTGTCGGAAACTTCCTAACGGATACCCTGATTATAGCGACCCAGCTATATTTCCTGTTTTATGGTCAGAATAAGCATTAACAATTATTGATGTATCTTACCTGAAAACTAAAATAATACGTCAACTTTACTGAAGACAAATGCATAGTCAAATTCTTGATGTCAACAATCCTTTATGGAAGGAAACCCTGTTAAATATCCGTCATGATATTTATCAATTACCAGAGTACTTATCCCTAGAAGCCAAAAGACTGAATAAACATCCAGAAGCGATTTTAATTAATGAGGGAGACAAAATATTTTTTTGCCCTTATTTGATTTCTAAGTGTGAAGATATCGGTATTTCTCAGAATTTAATTGAGTCAGAAATTTTAGAGATTAAGTCTCCCTATGGATATCCCGGAATTTTATTAAGCGATGCAGCTGCTAGCAGCAATGGTTTTGCCCAAACAGCAATAGATGAATTCCAACGTATACTACGGGAAAAGAATGTATGTTCGGCATTTCTGAGAATGCATCCCATCTTAAATGAAAATTTCAATGATATATTTTCACCTGGTTTTTTTACAGAAAACGGAGAAACAATATCAATTGATTTGAGAATTTCTGAAACTCAGATATGGAGCAATACCAAAGGAAATATTAGAAACAAAATTAATAAGTGTAAGAGAAATGGCTTGATTGCCAAAATGGTTGATTTTGATGAATACCTTGATGAATATGTTGGTATTTATCAAGAAACGATGTCACGGACAAATGCAAGAAATACGTATTTTGACTTCAACAAAGAATATTGCTTGAAGTTAAAATCCGCTCTTGGAGATAAACTACATTTATGTGTAGTAGAAGTGGAAAATGAAATTGCTTCTGCTGGTTTATATACGGAATCTGGTGGCATTGTACAAAGTCTTTTTGGAGGTACAAAAAACAAATTTGTTAAGTTATCACCCAGTACCTTAGAAACAGATTATGCTCGATATTGGGCAAAAGAGCGTTGTAATGAATTTATGCATATGGGAGGTGGATTAGGGGCTGCAAAAGATAAACTCTACGATTTCAAAGCTAGTTTTTCAAAGCTCAGTCATACCTTCTCTACTTTGCGTCTAATATTAGATGAAAGCAAGTATAGTTATCTATTAAAATTGAAGGCGCAATATTTAAATACAACAGTAGAAACACTATTACAATCTAACTTTTTCCCAGCTTATAATGCATCAATTCCAAATCTCAAAAATTCAGAGAGTTCTGAAGCTGAAATTATCAAAACTTAATAATATTCCTTTCCCACTTAATAACCATCTTTAAGTCAGTTTAGCTTCAACTAAGTGCTGTAAATATTTGTGGACTTTACTTTCAATTTTTCTGGTTCCAATTTTAATTATTGTAATAGAATATAGTGTCGAACATTTTTTGAATTACTAGTTTTTTTTTACCCATAATTACTATGGGAATAAATAAGATGGTAAAAGAATGATAAAGCAATGATAAAACAAATTCTACTTTCCACACCCCATATGGGTGAGCAAGAGTTTAACTTCGTTAAAGAGGCTTTTGACACTAACTGGATAGCTCCTGTTGGTCCCCATATAGATGCTTTTGAATCAGAATTTTGTCAACTTACGGGTGCTGGTTATGCCGCTGCTGTAAGTTCCGGTACTGCTGCAATTCATTTGGCTTTGCGGTTGCTTGACGTTGGGCGGGGAGACGAAATATTTTGCTCGACTTTAACATTTATTGCTAGTGCTAATCCCATTATCTATCAAGGTGCCAAGCCTGTTTTCATTGATAGCGATCGCACTTCTTGGAACATGAATCCCGAATTATTACGGGAAGCTTTGGAAAAGCGTGCCAAAATTGGTAAATTACCTAAAGCTGTAATGTTAGTGCATCTTTACGGACAGTGTGCCGATATTGACCCGATTCTAGAAGTTTGTCAAAAGTATGATGTTCCATTAATTGAAGATGCCGCAGAAGCCTTGGGAGCTAGTTACAAAGGGCGCGCTCCAGGAACCTTTGGCACTATCGGAATTTACTCATTTAACGGTAATAAAATAATTACAACTTCCGGTGGTGGAATGTTAGTTTCAGATGACGAGAAGTTAGTCAAGAAAGCCCGTTTCTTAGCGACTCAGGCAAGAGATGCAGCTCCTCATTATCAGCATTCACAAATTGGTTTTAACTATCGTTTGAGTAACGTTTTAGCTGGCATTGGTAGAGGTCAGTTGCAAGTTTTAAGCGAGCGTGTAGAAGCGAGAAGAGGCAATTTTGAAGTTTATCAGAAAGCTTTAAGTAATCTTCCTGGAATTGAATTTATGCCAGAAGCTGAATTTGGTTACTCAACTCGATGGCTAACCTGCTTGACGATTAATCCCCAAGCTTTCGGGGCAGATAGAGAGCAATTACGCCTTGGACTCGCAGAAAGCAGAATTGAATCTCGTCCGGTATGGAAACCATTGCACATGCAACCGGTATTTGCCGAATGCGAAAGTATTGGTGGAGAGGTAGCTGCATATCTATTTGAACGGGGATTGTGCTTACCTTCGGGTTCTAATCTCACAGATGAAGATAAAACAAGAGTAATCGAAGGAGTCAAGGCAGTTCATGAAAACAACAAACTGTCTCAAGATACTTTGTCTATGGTTTAAACGGGATTTTTACCAATAAAGCACATATCATATATTATATTTCTATAACCACAAAATAATCCGAATATTCATCGGGTGCATCATGAATTACTGGGGATAGGCTGGTCGAAATATAAACATTTCTTATGATTAATATTTCTATGGTCGCTCCGAATAGAACGATTAGATTCTTACTTAGATACACTTTGAATTATTTATTGGTTGGTCAAAGCTAAACAAGTAAAGTCAAAAATAAAATATATATTTATATGGAATCTCAAGAATCTAGCTTATCACTTGATAAGTATTGGCAAGTCCTTAAACGTCGCTGGGTACCCGGTTTAGCGGCGTTTTTCCCAGTTTTTCTACTTTCATTATTATCTTCTTCTTTAAAAAAACCTACCTATATAGCCGAAGGCAAATTACTATTTCAAAGGATAGATAGTACTTCTTCCTTAACAGGTGTAGGAACCGAAATTGGTAAATTAGAGTCAGTAGCTCAGGATAATAAATCTAGTCCCTTGCAAACTGAAGCTGAGGTAATACGTTCGGTTCCGGTGGTACAGAAGACTATAAATCAATTGAATCTCCGGGGTAAAGATGGAAAAACCCTAGAATATGAAGATTTTCTGGAAAAACTAACCGTGAAGGGCATCGCAAAGACGGACGTTTTGCAAGTTAGCTATAAAGATAACGAAGCTCAACAAGCTGCAAAAGTTGTAAATACTTTAATGTCAGCTTATTTAGAACACAACGTGTCTTCTCGTAGGAAAGCCGCCACATCAGCTAGAGAGTTTATAGAAAAGCAACTTCCTCAAGCAGAAGCAGTTGTAAGTAAAGCAGAAGCCGAACTAGCTCGCTTTAAAGAAAAGAATAAAGTATATGCTTTAGAAGAAGAAGCAACTAAAGCAATAGAAGTCTTAGGTAATTTACAAACCCAAATTGGCGAGATAAAAACTAAATTAGCTGACATCAGCGCTCGGAGTCAACAAATTCGCAACCAATTAAATATTAACTCACATCTTGCTCTTAAGATGACTTCTTTGAATCAAGCTGCTGGGGTGCAAGATATCCTTAAAGAAGTCCAACAGGTAGAGTCTCAACTGATAGCAAGACGTACAATTCTTAAGAATACTCACCCAGAAATCATAGCTTTAGAGAGTAAATTCAGTGCTTTAAAAAGCTTGTTACAGAATAGAATCCGTCAAACAGTGGGAACTGATGCTGCTATTGAGCTAGATGGCAGATTGCAAGAAGGACAATTAAAACAACAACTTGCTGGAGAATTAGTAAATTTAGAATCGACTTCTGTTGGTTTAACAAATCAACTTGCAGTTTTATCAGAATTACAAACATCTTATAAACAAAGATTAGAAAATCTGCCAAAACTAGAGCTGCAACAGCGGGAGTTACAGCGAAAAGTAGAAGCAGCACAATCAACTTATTCCCTATTATTGAAAAAGTTACAAGAAACCAGCATTGCAGAAAATCAAAACATTGGTAACGCGAGTAAAGTTTCTGAAGCTTTGGTTCCTGAAGAACCGGTTTCTTCTCCATTAATTAATTATTTATCAGCTAGTTTGCTGGGAATGTTGGTTTCCTTGGCAACAATGTATCTTTTGGAATCGCAAGATAAATCGATTAAGACTGTAGAAGAAGCTAACGAATTAACGGGATTGACTTTATTAGGAGTGATACCCGATTTTAGCAAACCTAAGAAGTCTATTTTGAGCAAAAAAGAATTAGAACCTGCATATCCGACATTAATGGTTCGCGATGCTCCTCGTTCCCCTATCAGCGAAGCTTTCCGAATGCTGCGAGCAAACTTGAAGTTTATGAGTGCGGACAAAGAGTTAAAAGTAATTGTTGTTACTAGTTCCGTACCTCAAGAAGGGAAATCGACTGTAGCTGCCAACTTAGCTACTTCCATGGCGCAAATGGAACGCAGAGTATTATTAATCGATGGGGACTTGCACCGTCCATCCCAGCATCATATATGGGAACTTCCTAACGCACAAGGTTTAAGCAACGTGATTGTGGGGCAGGTTGAGGTGATGGCAGCGATTAAGAAAGGTATGGATAACTTAGACGTAATCACTTGTGGCTCGGTACCTCCTTCTCCTGCATCTCTACTAGATTCCAAGCGCATGGCTTCATTGGTTGAAAGCTTTAGGTCATATTACGATTATGTAATTATTGATGCTCCTTCATTGAACTTGGCAGCAGACGCAGCAACTTTAGGTCAAATGGCTGACGGCGTGCTGTTGGTAGTACGTCCAGGTGTAGTTGATTCAGTTAACGCTGCCTTTGCTTGCGAGATGCTAGAAAAATCGGGTCAGAATGTATTAGGGCAAGTTGTGAATGGAGTTGTGCCCAAAAACGAGCGTCATATAAATTACTACTATACTCAAGAGTACCCGGCAGATAATATGACTACGATTGAAGCTGTAAAAATATAGATACTCCCATCCCGCTCTAAGATTACCGAAAAATTGTAGGTTGGGGAGCCACTCCGTTGCGGAGGTTTCCGAGCCACTGCGTTGCCGAGGTTCCCTCGGTTGTAGCAAGTGGCGTTCCGTTGTAGGAAGTGGCGTTTAAGGAACGAAACCCAACACTGCGTCATAGGAAATCTTCTACCTAAGTAAATTAAGCCTAACCCTTGCGATTGCTTCGTTTCACTCCGTTTCACTCGCAATGACATTGTGTAATTAATTATGTTTAACTACTTAGATAAGAACTTAGACTACTTATTAAAATTGGGCATTGGCATTAAACTACTTCCTTACCGGCTTTATGATTCGCTAAGGAATTGAGTGAGAGAGAGATTTTTATCGGAAATTTGATAAGGCTGATAGAAGAAATTAACTGTTTAATCCTTTTATAGCCTCCTTAAAACTCAGAAAGCTCCGAAACACCCTTATAAAAGTAAGGTTTGCAAGAAAAACTGTATCCTGAAATACCAAAAAAAGTATTGTCAATTATCCCGTAGATAGATGATAGGACAAACAAATAAACTGTAGGTTTGTAAATGTAGTAGCTTGATAACAAATTGTCGATAATCTGAAAAAAATTGGAATGCCTGTCTAAGTTTTATTAAGCAGACAGAAAAATAGTCATTCTAATTTAAGGTGGTTAATTTAGTCTTGGATTGGTGAATAGTTTATTCTTGAACCAATCGAAATCGAAGTCCTAATTTAATACGGACTTTTTCAATTGCAAAAACATACATAACTTATGAGAATCGCTCAAGTAGCCCCTTTAAGGGAAAGAGTTCCGCCTCCTTCTTATGGAGGAATAGAGTTAGTAGTAAGTCACTTAACCGATGAATTAGTTCGTCGGGGGCACGAAGTTACTTTATTTGCTTCTGGTGACTCACTGACTCAGGCTAAGTTGGAACCTATTTGCGATCGCGCTTTGCGTTTAGATCCTTTGGTGACCAATTGTGATGCCTACGAACTGCTCGAACTAAGCCAAGTTTATCAAAGAGCAGCGGAATTTGATCTGATTCATTCCCATTTAGGTGTTTTAACTTTGGCTTCAGCGGGGTTAGTTACAACACCGACAGTACATACTTTGCACCATAGCTTCAATCCTGATACTTCTAAGATATACACCCATCACTATAAACAGCCATACATTAGTATCAGCAATGCCCAACGGAAGATAGACCTCAATTACATTGGAACCGTTTATAACGGCATTGATGAAAACAATTATCCATTTGTTGTTGAGCCTGAAAATCCGCCTTATTTAGCATTTTTAGGAAGATTTTCTCCGCAGAAAGGACCTCACCATGCTATTTCAATCGCCAAGCAGACGGGTTGGCATTTAAAAATGGCAGGTAAGATTGATGACATTGATAGAAAATTCTTTGAAGAGGAAGTAGCACCATATATTGATGGTAAGCAAATTCAATACCTCGGTGAAGTCTCTCACGATGAGAAAGCTGAGTTACTTGGAAAAGCTAGTGTTACCCTATTTCCAATTACCTGGGAAGAACCTTTTGGTTTAGTAATGATTGAGTCAATGGCTACAGGTACACCAGTGATTGCAACTAATATGGGTTCGGTTCCTGAAGTTGTCAAACAGGGTGTAAGTGGTTTTATCTGTCAAAGTCATGAAGACATGTCATCATTAATTCCTCAAGCTTTGCAACTCAGTCGTCATGACTGCCGCAAGTATGTAGAAGATACATTTACTATTGGCAAAATGGTAGATGGGTACGAAGCTGTTTACAGAAAAATCATTGAAGATCGCATTCAAAAAAACGGTTTCATTCATTCCACGAAAATCAAATGTTGATCCACTTATAAAAGTGCATTTTTCTCAACATTTTTTAACTTCTTTAAAGGAGCTAGCATTGATGCATTGATGCTGAAGCTAGAAAAAAGTCAATTGTTCCTTCCTAAGTTATAAGATTCTAGTCTCTAATAAATAAAGACTAATTCACTTTTAAAAAGTTCTTGGCTCCACCTGATAAAATCGGGTGGAGTTTATTATTTGTATAAGGGAATTGGGAATTGGGCATTGGTAATTGGTAATTGGTAACTGATATTTTGGGGTTTATTTATAGTGCTAGCTGCGTTGCTTTATGGTAAAGAAGATTTACGTTTGGAAACGGTTGCAGACCCGACTCCTGTTGATGGTGAAGTTGTAATTAAGGTAGGTGCTGCGACTACCTGCGGTACGGATTTAAAAGTATGGTTACGTGGTGGTCATGCTAAAATGCTCAAACCGCCAACACTTTTTGGACATGAAGCTGCGGGGGAAATTGTATCAGTAGGTAAAGGCGTTACTAATTGGAAAATCGGCGATCGCGTTGTTGCCAATAATTCCGCATCTTGCATGAATTGTTTTTTTTGCGAGCGTCAGGAATATTCTTTGTGTCCAAATTTAACTTGGAATAACGGCACTTTTGCTCAATATCTAAAAATTCCTGCGCCGATTGTAAAACATAATCTGTTAAAAATTCCCGATAATTTACCTTTAGAATTAGCAGCGATGACTGAACCTTTAGCTTGTGTTTTGCATGGGGTAGCCCGCTCTAATGTCAAACCTGGCGATAGGGTAGTAGTTCTCGGAGATGGAGCAATCGGTTTGATGTTTGTAGCAAAGTTAGCTTGTGATTACTCTGCTCAAGTATTGTTATTTGGTGGTAACGAGCAAAGGTTGAAAATTGCAGAAAAGCTTCGGGCTGCAAAGACTTTTAATTATCATCAAGTCGCTGATATCTCTGCAACAGTAAAAGAATGTACGCAAGATTTTGGTGCAGACGTAGTTATAGAAGCGACAGGTGTTCCTAGTGCATGGGAAACAGCAATTGCTTGCGCTCGCCCTGGTGGTACAGTTAACTTATTCGGTGGATGTCCGCGCAATTCAGTCATTACAGTAAATACAGAACAGCTACATTACAGCGAACTAACCTTAAAAGGGGTTTTTCATAACACCCCTAAGTATGTTAGAGAAGCATTATCATTAATTTCTAGTCGCAAAATACCTTTTGAGTTACTCATCACCCAAAATCGTCACCTTAAAGATTTGGAAGAAGTATTTAACGATATGCGTCAGCGGAAAGTAGTAAAAGTTGCAATTAGCAGTTAACAGTGAACAGTTATCAGTGAGCAGTGAACAATGAACAGTTATCGTCAATTCCCCATGCCCAATTACCAATTATCAATTACCAAGCCCCTTCCCCCTCTCCTTAATAAGGAGAGGGGTGCTCGGAGAGCGGGGTGAGGTTAAATGTGTACGTAACGAGATTGAAATTTGCTATATTACCCATCTTCCTATATCACAATTTCTGGCTTTGACGTTAATTAAATGAAAAAAAAGGGAATTCTATATACAGAAACTCTCGAAGCTGAAAAATGATTAAGAAATCTCTATTGCAACTTTTAATTTTACCTTTAGCATTTGTGATATCCAACCCTGGAGCAGCTAAGGCTTTGCCGGGGGAAGCTATGGAAGATGTAGAACTTTGGATTAAGGTACATCCTACATTAAGCCCTCGTAGTGGAGAACGATTTTTGGTGACAAAAACTGATACAGCAGCCCAAAGATTCAGTTTTCAAGCGATGGTGTCAGCACCTGGAAAATTAACTTTTTCTAATAACCGCAGTCAAAGCCGCACCGAACGCATATCTATGTATGATGCCATCAATGGTATGAGTTTAGATAAATTGAAAGAATCTTTGCGTGTAATCTATGGCTTGGATATTTATCAAGATTATAAAGGCGCTCGGGTAATTTATGAATACCCCAATCAAAGTGCAATTAATGCAGCACGTTTTGCTAAAACTCCTCTTAGAGAAGCTTTAACAGGTGAGTTACGTATAGGCTCTCGTTATGCTTACTGGGTAGAAGTAGCTCAAGATAAAAACGGTAAAGCTTTTACCGGGCAGATGACGGTTTTCCTTAAATCCGATTTGGATAAGTTAGAAGAAGAATTACGAAATCGCTAAAGAAAAAAATATTTGTATTGGGAGCATCTTGCTCCCTAATTAAAGCCATTCAGCTATCGGACATATTGTCAAATTTTAGAAATTATTGTTTACAATTTATTTCGCATTTCTAAGCAACTAAAAACTATTGATGCACGTTGCGCCATTCGCCAGAAAAAATACTTTCGGTTGCGTTTGCAATTCTTAACAAATCTTCTTTGAGCAGAGGAGGCCAATCTACACCAGCTTTTAAACCTGCTGCAAACAACTGCTGAGTTTTTACTGTTAATAAGTATAGTGCATAAATAAGCTCTCTTTCAAGAAGATTAGAATCTTTCAGAGCTTCAAATACTACTTTTAATGCTAGCAAAATTGAGGTGATTTGACCGGGAATTGGTGGCTTTCCCTGTCTCATTCGGTTTAGTAGCGCATCAGAATTGCTTTCGCTTGCTATAGTTTGATTTAAAAGAAATTGATGAGCGGTTTCGTAGTTCATTACACAGAGATGATGGTATATATTAAGCCACAACAAACAAACACTATAGCAAACTTGTGATGACTAATTTGACTCATCGCTATGCTCAGATACTTCAAGTTTATTTTTACTTAATATATCTCAAAATCTTATTGGAGGTTGAAGGTTTCATCATATGGATCTAAAACTATGGATCTAAGACTAAAGATAGATTTTTTTTATCAAAAAGATAGCGAATTTCGGTTGAGTGAAATACAGTTTTATACCTCACCCCGCCCTACGGGCACCCCTCTCCGCTACTTTGGAGAGGGGAAGGGGGTGAGGTGAGGTTTCGAGTGTATTGTACTCAACTGAAAACTGCAATATATCTGTCTATGGAAGCAATACCTAGTTTTGTAATTAGTCTTTTGATATAGGTCAATATATAGCTGAAGATATATGGCAAAATCAATATTATTAGCTTGCAACTTTTTCTAAAATTTATAGATATCAAATATATCTCTCTCATGTTAATGAGAACTAGTACCGCTTCGCGGAAGTAAGAAGTAAGAAGTAAGAAGTAAGAAGTAAGATTTTCTAGGCTTTTCAGCTAATTTAAATGGTTGCCTTATTTATGCCGTGCTGTACTAGATTAAATTCAAGCTTCTGTAAAGGGTTAAGGCTATTTTTACTAAAAAAATGACAATATCTTTTAAACTCAGATTATAGTATTTTACTTATTTTAAATAAAAGTTAAAACGTACCAAACTTTAAGGAAACCTTACAAGCAAGAATATTATCCGAGACACTTGCTAAAATGATTTTTATCTAACTTTTAACCTATCACTGCTGATTCATACAAGTTGAATATTGTGATTATAAAACGATTTCTTGTATCCCAGATTCAACAAACCCTACATAAACTGGATTTCTCTTTGTGAAAGCATTGTTATCTCGTCGCAAAATCATCAAAAAATCAGGAATAGAGCCACTATTGCAAGATGTTAATTTACAAATAAACTCATACTAAAGACTGACGACGAATAAAAATGTATTTACGTAAAATAAGTTCAGTCTGAAAAAAATGTATAAATATTAACTCAAGAAATAAAAAAGTAAACAACCTATTTTTATTGCTTGGTTCAATACACATCCATTTGCTTCAGGTTGACGGCACGAAAATTATGCTTTTTCGTCAAACAGGGTAGATACGGAGTTTGAATCAATACTGTAATTATGATTAGATTGAGTACAGTAGGGATGTATGAGACAATAAAATTGATTAAGACAATTATTAATTAATTATTTTTCACTGCTTCAGCTAATTCTTCCTGATTTTTATCTTGTTGTAAAGATTGAGTGAAAGACTACAAAATACTGCTTTTGCAGAAGTTTATAATATAGCTACTGTTATCTATTATTAACAAATTTATAGATGAACTTTTCAGTGGATATTAACTAGATAATGGAGAAATAATTATGGTTAATCAAGGCATAAACTGAATTAATAATATTCAAAAAAAATCATTTTACAGACAGATTACAATATGAATAATGGTTCTATTCTCAGTAAATATATTTGAAGATTGTTTAATTTATTTCTTGGAATTATCAAGTATTGATAAAAGTATAAAAAAATAACATAATATCCCCGATGAATTGATAAATTAATATTTAATAGCCGAAGTAGCAATTAAGGCGAAACAGCGATGAATGAGAAGTTAAAGATTCTAATTATTGAAGATGACGAAATCGATAGGACGAAAATACTTCGTGCTTTCAATAACTATGGTCTTGAACAAAAACAATTAGAAATAGTTGAAAGTCACAAAGCCATAGATATTTTCAGGGATAATTATTATAGTTTTGTCTTTTTAGGTAATTGTACTTCTCATACTCAAGCTATAAACTTATTAAAACAGCTAAGCAGCTTCAAAAAGTTGATTCCTATTATAGCTGTTGTCGAAAATAATGATGAACGCAGCACTACAGAATTCATCAAGGCTGGGGCTATAGATTATATCAAAAAATCGGCATTATCCACAGAAATTTTAGATTCTACACTACGTAATGCTATACGAATCTACGGAATTCAAACTCAATTAGATCGACTTCATCAGCAGATAGAACAAAACAACACATTAATCTTTAATCAAAAGCAACAAATTGAGCAGCAACAACAACAAATTGCAATACAAAATATTAAATTAACTGAAGTATTTGAATTAAAGTCACAATTTTTGGCTACGATATCTCACGAATTACGCACTCCCATGAATGCAATAATTGGGTTTTCTCAGTTATTATTGCGTCCAAAGTGCGGCATAATCTCAAAACCACACAAGGATATGGTGGAGCGTATTCTTAATAATGGCAAAAATTTATTAATGCTGTTGAACGAAATTTTGGATTATTCCAAGCTACAAGCAGAAAAGTTAGAATTAAAACCAGAAAAATTCGATTTAGAACAACTGGTGAAAGTTACCGTTGCGGATATGGGTTCTTTCGCAGAAGCAAAAAAACTTTCTGTGAATGTCGATATCAGTTTAAAAAATCCGACTTTATATAATGATTCGCTACGGCTGCGACAGATTCTAAACAAGTTAATTTCTAATGCAATTAAATTTACGCCAAATGGCTGCATAGAAGTTAAAGTTAGAGAAATTTCTGATAATAATATTGAATTAGTAGTTGCAGATACCGGAATTGGTATAGCTGCTGAGAATATACAGCATATCTTTGAACCTTTCAAGCAACTCGAGCAAAGTACTAATCGTAGGTTTGAAGGTACGGGTTTGGGTTTATCTATAGTTCAAACATTAGTAAGAATGATGAACGGTAAGATTACAGTTGAAAGTGAATTAGGAAAAGGTGCATTGTTTCGTATAGAATTACCACGGCAAGTATCATCTGTTTTAGATCGAAAAATTACCAAAAAAAATCTTGATTTATCTTCAATAAGGTTTATAAGTAATCAAAAAGGAGAGTTTTAACCAGAAAAATGCATAAAAATAGTAGGGGTAACTACGACATGTATCTCTCTAATCGCGCCTTGTTTGTAATATATTTCCAAAATTTATCAAAATTAAATTATGTCACTTCAAGATTCGCAGATAGTAGATCGTATATTAGCAGTTGACGACATACCCGACAATCTGTTTTTAGTGCAGGCACTTTTAGAAACCGAAGGATACGAAGTCAAATTAGTCACTGATGGTAGAGCAGCAATAAAAGAAGTTGAGAAAACTCCACCAAGTTTGATACTTTTAGATGTGATGATGCCGGAAATAGATGGTTATGAAGTTACCCGACGCATTCGCAACATTACTGATGATAACTATATTCCTATCTTATTAGTTACAGCTTTTGAAGAGGTTAGCCTTGTTGCAGGTTTAGATGCTGGTGCCGATGACTTTATCCGTAAACCTTTTGATACCAATGAGCTACTTGCCAGAGTACGCAGTCTTTTGCGTCTCAAGCATAGCATCGACGCACAGAAAGAAATGGCTCGTCAGCGTGAAGATTTTGTTTCCCGGCTAACACACGATTTACGAACACCTTTGGTTGCTGCCGATAGAATGCTCAATCTGTTTTTACAAGAAACATTTTGCAAAATTTCCCCTGAAATGAAAAAGGCAATCGCTGCAATGCTTCGTAGTAATAATAATTTATTGGAAATGGTAAATACATTGCTAGAGGTATCGCGGTTTGAAGCAGGGAAAAAAACCATGAACTTTCAAAGCTGTAGCATGTATTCTATAGTTGAGGAAGTTGTTCAGGAGTTGAATCCCTTAGCAGAAGAAAGGGATTTGCAGCTTGAATTCAAAACTAATTTTGCTCAAGAAAGTAAAGATAAGAGTAAAGTTAATGGTGACAGATTAGAATTGCGGCGTGTAGTTAGTAACTTAGTTGGAAATGCAATAAAATTTACCGATGAAGGTAAAATTGAAATACGTTTATCCGAATTTACATCTGATGCCGGAAAAGAATGGGTAAAAATAGATGTAGAAGATACCGGATATGGAATAGCTGAAGAAGACAAAAAAACAATATTTGAACGTTTTCGCTCCGGTAAAAATAAACGTTCTGGCAGTGGTTTAGGGCTTCATTTATCTAAGATAATTACAGAAACTCATAATGGAAAAATTGAGTTTTCTTCCCAATTTGGTAAAGGTAGTTTATTTACAGTTGTCTTACCAAAAGCATGAGAGGATTTTTTTATAAGTATTTTATTTTATAAAGCCTTGCCCAGTCTGATTTATCAGACTTTGTGTATTAGCCTGAGAATTTATTCTAAGGCGGTTGTTGAGAATGTTGCAAGAGAAGGTTAAAGGTTAAAGGTTAAAGGTTAAAGATTAAAGGTTAAAGGTTAAAGGTTAAAGGTTAAAGGTTAAAGGTTAAAAGTTAAAGATTAAAAGTTAAAGGTTAAAGATTAAAAGTTAAAGGTTAAAGGTTAAAGGTTAAAGGTTAAAGGTGTTAAAATTCTTCACAATAAATGAAACTAACACATTTTTGGCAATGCGGGTTGAAAGCTTTACTATATAACGGTTTGAAAATGTGTTAGTTAGGAGATTATTCTATGTAGCACCAGTTTCAATCCCTAATAGGGATTAAAGTTGATTTCAACAAACTACGGTTGCTTTGTCTCCTAGTTACAGTAAGGTTTCAATCCCTAATAGGGATTAAAGTTGATTTCAACAATATTTTAGGCGAGTCAGTAGAGTTACCCCGCCAACGTTTCAATCCCTAATAGGGATTAAAGTTGATTTCAACTGGGCTAGACATCAGCTTAGCGGCTCAACAAATGGGTTTCAATCCCTAATAGGGATTAAAGTTGATTTCAACGGCTATCAGGCAGTTAATAGCAAGATATTCTTGAAGTTTCAATCCCTAATAGGGATTAAAGTTGATTTCAACGTTGTCTTGGAAAGAGGTGCGGAGTTTTAGTGTTTCAATCCCTAATAGGGATTAAAGTTGATTTCAACGAAAATGGCGATATTAATGGAATTATTACCAAGATTGTTTCAATCCCTAATAGGGATTAAAGTTGATTTCAACTGGGGCTGATAGTAATTCTAAAATAGCTATTTTAGTTTCAATCCCTAATAGGGATTAAAGTTGATTTCAACTACTAATTTGCAAGAGTTGAAAGAAAGTATTGAGTTTCAATCCCTAATAGGGATTAAAGTTGATTTCAACCGGGGTATAAAATTCCTACTTTCCCAGCCCTAGTGTTTCAATCCCTAATAGGGATTAAAGTTGATTTCAACTAAACAACCAAGCAAGGTACTATGAAATAAGCACGTTTCAATCCCTAATAGGGATTAAAGTTGATTTCAACAGGAACGCGATCGCTGTTGCTCTTGAATTAATCCGGTTTCAATCCCTAATAGGGATTAAAGTTGATTTCAACAAGTAGTAAATGAGATTGCGAGTCTGGGTTTTTATGTTTCAATCCCTAATAGGGATTAAAGTTGATTTCAACGTCAGCTTGGCTAGGGTTATATATCTCCATGGTGTTTCAATCCCTAATAGGGATTAAAGTTGATTTCAACTCCTACATTTTTTGCAAGTAATTTCTTGCTCGGGTTTCAATCCCTAATAGGGATTAAAGTTGATTTCAACCCACGTATGTCTAATGATGAAATACAAATTATAGAGTTTCAATCCCTAATAGGGATTAAAGTTGATTTCAACATTAAATTGTACTGCCTTGAAAAAACAGATGGAAGTTTCAATCCCTAATAGGGATTAAAGTTGATTTCAACATACTTCGGTTGTTGATTTGTTACCCAAAGCTTATGTTTCAATCCCTAATAGGGATTAAAGTTGATTTCAACTATAAGTGCGCTGCTGTTAAGGTTTGTAATCAAATCGTTTCAATCCCTAATAGGGATTAAAGTTGATTTCAACTTCTGAAAATGGCTGGATGGTAGTTTAATTTGAAGTTTCAATCCCTAATAGGGATTAAAGTTGATTTCAACTGCTCGCTGTAGAAGCCTTGCCATATTTACTTTTCAAGGTGCAGAATCGCAAGGCGATAATAAAAGTATAGTTTCAGGAATTGAAATGTCAAGAGGGTAAAAATAAAAAAGGCTGAAAGTTAGTCATAGAATAGGTTTCAGCGATAGCGCAAACCTCTATTTTGTGAAAAATGGCTCAAATGTAAGCAGGGTAAGGATTACAGCCTCAAAAAATGACTACTCTTTTCAAACAGCCTACCCCTTGCGCTACATCAAGCAAAAAACACTGTAGTATCAATCGGCATTTCACCACCAATCCGCTCAATTTTACCTTGACAGCAACCACAAAGGAAGTAAAAGCGGATGCTGTCTTCTTCAGGTTTGATTAATTTGGATAATCGCGATCGCAGCTTTGCATATTGAGTTTTGGAAAGTTCGCATTCAAAGACGGAATATTGCATCCATTGTCCATAAGATTTAAGAACTTTATGGATTTTAGTCCGACGTTTATCTTCGGGGATGTCATAGGATATTACAACAAACATTTTAAATTAGGGCATGGGGCATTGGGCATGGGGCATTGGCAGGAATATCAAAATTAAGGTTTTAAGAGGATGACACAAATAATTTTGCATACCCACTTAATTTTCAGATCCCCCTAAATCCCCCTTAGAAAAGGGGGACTTTAACCACTTGAAAGGACTTTAATTCATATCTTGCACCTCGACGAGAAACCGGGTTTCTTGCAAATCACTCAACGAGCAGGATTATGCTTTAAGTTCGGAGAAACCCGGTTTCTTTGTGCTTGTTGAGAATGGTGCAAGATATGTGTTAACTCCCCTTTTTAAGGGGGGAAGGCAAGATATGTGTTAACCACCCTTTTTAAGGGGGGAAGGGGGGATCCTCCAAAAATTAGGATAAAAACTATACTCTTGAAACATTCTTTGACTTTATTTCATAACTAAAGGTGGATATTTATCAATTTGCTCGGTGAGATATTTTGCTAAAAAACGGGTTTGGATTTCAAAAATTTCTTGGTAGGTATATTGTTTTTGCATTACAGGATGTTTTAATTTAGATAATTTCTTTTCCTGATACATTCGTAAAAATTTATGTAATGCTTCTTTTGTTAGGGAAACAGCATTACTAACTGGTTCTGTAATAAAGTCTTGGGGTGCAAAAATACGGTTATTTATTGCTTTTAAAACTACTGAATCAACTATTAAAGGTCTAAATTCTTCCATTAAGTCTAGTGCTAGAGATGGTCTTCCATAGCGTTGGGTATGTAAATATCCTAAATAAGGGTCAAAACCGACAATGTTAATTGCGCTTTGAATATCATGTCTTAATAAAGAATATCCTAAACTTAGCAGAGAGTTTACGGGGTCGAGTGGTGGACGACGATTGCGAATTTCAAAGCTAAAGTTTTCATTCCGAATCAGCTTGTTAAAACAACCAAAATATGCGGCACTTCCAGTACCTTCATAACCTCGGATAGAATCAATAGTGGTCGCTTTTTCTAATGATTTGATTGTGGTTTGTAATTGATTAATTTTATTGGTGAAATCAATTTCGGAATACATTCGTTGGGATTTAAGTAAACTACAGCGATAATTTTTTAATTTACCTCTAACAAAAGCTTTAGTTAAATGAATTGCTTGGGGTGATTCTCCAGCTACTTTCCATTGAGCATTTCTGAGATATATATTTTTTCCCATATCTGGTTCTAAACAAGCGATATATTTACCATATGTAGTTAAAAAAGAGAGAGAAATCTGATTTTGTAAAAGTTCGGCGATCGCGGCTGGTGAAATGCTGGCACGTCCCATAATTACTAAACCTTTTACTTTAATTAAAGGAACATCTAAAATAGTTTTTTTCTCAAACTTTACTTTCAAACGTTCGTCAATTTTACCGATAAAAGAATCGTCTTGTGTAACGTAAACAGTACTCATGATTAATCAGTGAACAGTGAACAGTGAACAGTTAGCAGTGAGCAGTTTGTAGGGTGCTGTGACACTTCGATAAGTATTGTAGAGTAAACGAAAATCATACTTTTAGTGTCACGCACCAAACAACCATAATTTTTGTTGTAAATTATTGATTTTTAAACTTCTTGATAGCGTTTGACTTTATCAACAGCCCTTGGTAAACATTGTTGGTAAAGACTGCATCCTTTGCAGCGTTTGTTATAAATAGCGGATGGCATTTTACCTGTTTCTAATAATCTGGTAACTTCTGTAATTGTAGAAATAGTTTCATTTCTCAAATTATCGTTAATTTCTATCAATTGGCGTTGGTGAGTTTGAGCATAATAAACATAACCAGTGGTGATATCTTTACCAGTCATCTCTTCCAAACAAAGAGCTTGAGCGCAAACCTGTAATTCATCGTTATCCCATTCACCTTTTTTTCCTCGTTTATATTCCACGGGATACCATTCACCATTTTCTAATTCAATCAAATCTGATTTTCCGATTAATTTATATTTTTCAGATTTCAACCAAATAGCTCTTACTTGGTAAGTTTCTTCTTGATTGTTATCGCCAACAGTGTGAACTCGTTCGTGTAGACTTGTTCCTTCAATGGTGTATTGATTATCGGTGAATTCTCCCAAACAAAACATCCGCCAGCAGCGATGGGGACAATATGAAAATTGATTTAATGAAGCGATGGTTATGTAATCTGTATTGTTCATTTTATTTGATTAAAATTGATGAAATAACGCTTTTTATCGAATTTTAGAAAACCTCACCCCTTCCCCTCTCCTTATTAAGGAGAGGGGTATATTTAAATACAGTTTAGATAAGCTGTATTCTCATCGATTTTTTGGTAAAGGAATCTTTTCCGCAAAATTCATTTCCTAACTCCTAACTCCTAACTCCTAACTCCTAAATCTAAAGACGTAGCAGTGCTACGTCTCTACACTGCTAACTTCTAACTCTCCTCCCCATGCCCATTCCCATGGTGGTTTTTCTGCCAATTCCGGAATACAAAGCAAAGTCGGCTAAAGCGTTAATTTGTTTGATTTGAATTGCTTCAACATCACCCATAATTCGATAGCTAAGTTCACCAACAATACCGATAAATTTGCTGCGAGAATCGGGGACTATTTCGGTGTGAATATTGATAAAGCTGGGAAAAATTGCATCAAAACTCAATTCTTCAAACTCAATCTTGCTATATTTATTCCAACGAGAAAGTAAAGATTTAAAAACAGATTCCCTTGTGGGAAGAGTACTGTCATATTTACCTTGTCTCCAAGCCGTAGGAGTTGCGAAATTGATAGAAATAATCCGCTCGGAGTCGCTTGCTTGTTCGTATAATTGGGAATAGCTGCAAGCATTAGCCCAGGGTTGGGTAGATTGGGGAGTACCTTGAATGCTGGTAATATACAAATCGGCAGAGCCTAAATGCCAAGGTTGTTGGGGATTAAGGTTTAGCCAAAGTTGAGTTAGTTTACCGAATAGGGCATCATCGAGTAGAGAAATTCGCCACCAACAGGGAGTACCTGCACAAATCGCTTCTTGATGTTGGGATTTTAATATGCTTCCCCGCTTATTCCCTTTGGTGATGGGAGAGTTTTTAGTTATTTGTAAGGGGGAGAGTGTAAAAGCTTTATCGGCTTTGGAATCGTGTAGGAGTGTTCCTAAATCTTCGTCAACGGAGCTTACTAAGGTGAGGAATAAAGCGTGTAGATGTCTTCCCGTCAGGAATTGGGGGTAGATGGGGGATTTTGGGGTGAGGTTGAGGATTAGACTGTGAGGCATTTTACAGTGAATAGTTATCAGTTATCAGTCTTGGTAAGATACTATCCCAATAAGTTTGAGAAACCGGGTTTCTGTAAGTGAGATATCTAATATTTTTGTATTTAATTACAAGAAAACCCGGTTTCTGTGTTTGGTATGTAAGTTATGAATTTGGTGCGTGACGGTAAGTTCAAATCATTTTGTTATGGTTTGTAGATTATCGTAACCGTCACAGCACCCTACAATAAATAATTCTAAATTCTTCATTTAAGTGCGTGACATTAAAGGTAAATAAGTAAAATTAAATAACTGTAGGGTGCTGTACTCCTGGAATAAATTTGAACGTAGTCATAAATAAGTTTTTAGCATCACGCACCACATTCACAGTAATTAGATTATTAACCTTTAAATCGATATTCCATTTTTGCAGGAAGTTTTAATTTTTCGGAGGTGAATGGGTTTTCGATTTGGTAGAATTTTCCTTCTCTAATTGTGACATTTTGAATCAAACTTACGGGAGGCATATTTACAACATCGTAGCTCACAACTTGATGGGTAAACATGACATCCAAGGGATTTAAAGGATAAGGAAAAGTAAAATCACCGGTTTTCGATTCTAATTTAGCTACTTGTTGAATTTCAAGTTCAGCTTTGCTCATCCATTTACCCAAACGAATCCATTTTGGTAATTTACCTTTTAATTCAATGTCATTTTGAGAAATGATAAAAAACTCAAATTGACTTTCGGGTGCTATTTCCTTTGCTCTTCCAAAACTAGGAATATTTTTTTGGGTTTTCTGCATTTCAACATGGTAATTATTATTGGCATATTTCCAGGTATTAAGAACAGAAGTGTGTTGAATTGAATGGGCTGGAGTAACGTAAATTCCTTGTTGATTTAATGGAGTTAAATGTTCTTCGTATTTGGGAACTTGTTCCGGACAAAAGTAACGATAGGAATGTTCTTCGGAGACTGTTGTAGCGTGAATTTCGCTATCTACTAATCCTAATGCGTAACACAATGCGTAATTGTGAATTACTGGTTCGGTTTCGTAGAGTCTGCCGATTTCACGGGTTGCGAAATAAACGCTATCGTGTAATTCTAACTGACAGCAATAAATTATAGTCATGGCTGTTATTTCGCTGCTGTTTTATCTTTATCTTTATTTTTGTCTTTGTCTTTATTCTTATCTTTTACTTTGATATGAACTTTAGCGTATTGTTTCGCTTCATCATCGGCTTTTTTCAGCAGCTTTTTCAATTCATCTTCGTTTGTAGTAATAGCTTTGACTTCTTTCAGTAATGCTGTAAATTCATCGTTGAGATAATCTTCATGGACAATAAATTCATCAGCCATTTGTGATTCTATCGCAGTTTTCGCCGCTAAAATTACATCATCTTCATCCAAAGGTTCGGGAGAATTGATAGTATTATTAGCTTTCATTTCATCGTAAATTGCTTGAGTCCAACGTAGGTTACTGGTAATTTCACCATCAGCAAAAATTACGCCAATTAATTCATTTCTGACTCTTCCGGTACGGGTTGTTTGCGCTCCATAATGACGGGTACGGAGGATATTATTAAAAACGTAGAGAAAGCTTGCTTCTGTGGGGTCTTTTAATGTCACAATACTAGGGAAGAAAACTTGGGGTCTGATGTGGTCTTGTTGATTAATTCTGCTGGTAACTTCACCAGGTTTAGAACCGTTTTCACCCTTGGATGTCATTGTACCATTTTCAAAGGGAGCATTCAACGTAAATGTTTCGTGAGATTCATCAAAAGGCGTAATTGAAAAAGCAGTATCTACAACAACTTTTGATTTTTCAGAACCAGAATCACCAATTGCAAAACCGTAGATAATACAGTCAGCATTATCCATTGCGAATTTGACGTTATATTCGCATTCATCATCTTTAACTAAACCATAATTACGCATTAATTCTCTACCCACTAAACGCTCTGGTGTTGATTGTTTGCGTTTGAACATGGAAAGACGACTGATTGTAGTTTTATCTTTTATTCCTGCCCTTATTCTTGATTTATTTAATTCTCCATCTGTTTGAAATAAGGGATAAGATTCTGTAACGCGAATTGTCAGGAAGTGAACATATTTTCCCATTGGTTTATAGGGAATTTCGGTGTGGAATAATTTGGAGTCAATGGATTTTA
>JBCBPQ010000007.1:0-82517 GCA_039820645.1 Cyanobacteria bacterium J06633_8
CCATCCGTTAAAACTGTAAATTATAGGGGAAGAGTGGATGAACAACGGCAAAGTCAGAATTTACGAATTATCAAAGGAATTGAATTTGGAAAATAAAGAGCTATTAGCAATTTGCGACCAGCTCAATATCGCGGTCAAAAGTCATAGCAGTACTATTACTGAATCGGATGCCGAACGTATTCGTTCACAAGCAGAAAAACTGACAACAACTTTGGGGTTGTCGAAAGAGCATGGTACAAATAATAAGGGTTCTGGCAACGGTGTTTCTGCACCTAGCAAACCACAAATATTGGAAATTCGTAGCAAGCCAAAGCCATCGAAGAATTCCAGTAATACTGACTCTGCTTTGCTCTCACCCAATTTAGAAAATCAACAGAGCGCATCTACCGATAGCGCCCCTCCCAAACCTTTTAATTCTTCAGTCTCGCCGAAAGAAACAGTGGCACCAACTGCACCAGTCTCCCCTAATCAGCCCTTGCGCTCCCCAAACAACTCTGTATCCGTTACAAATACGGATAATTCAGCATCCACCCCCTCTTCAGAATCAAATAAAACAGCTTTGAGCAAACAAGAAAAACTAGTTACACCCAAATCCTTACCGGAAAGACCCAACGCACCCGAACTAACTGGGCCGCCAACTAGACCGGCTGCGCCAGCAAAGCCAAATTCCGGTTCGGATAATCGCGTCGTCGAAAAACCAATTCTTAAGCGCGATCGCAATCAATCAAAACCGCAACGAAAGCGGGAACAGAATGCTCCGATATCAGAAACATCAGCAGCACCAGTTTCTAAAACCCCGCGTCCGACTACTGCACCAGTATCAAAAGTAGAAAAACCGCAGAAGGTCAAGAAAATCTCCCAGGGAGGCGGTGCTTCTTCAGATGTTGCACGTCCGAAGAAGCAAGTACGTCAAGAATCGTCAGCGCCTCCCAGTGTATCGGCACTTAAACCCCCAGTCAGACCTGTCAAACCATCGGTTAGCGAATCAACTGACATTGACGACAATGATGATGATGATGTAGTAGTTGTCGAAGAAGTAGTAGAGCTAAAGCGTCCAACACCACCTCGTTTACCCAGAGGTCAGAAAAAGCGCTCCAAACAAGAGGAGGCTATTGACGAAGCTAAAGAAGCAGCCAAAGCAGCAAAGGCTCCTAAGAATAAGCGTCTGAAGCCAATGGTTGAAGACGATTTCGAGGTAGACTTACTTGACGAAGATGAAGCAAATAATGCGATTCAAGCAGCAGTTAGCAATGCTATAGTTCGTCCTCCCAAACCAAAAAGTTCCACACCGAAAGCAGCACCAACTCCTGCTGCACCAAGCAAAGTTAAAAAATCTGGTTCTCGCGACCAAAACCGTCGGCGCAATAACGGTAGCAATACAGAAGCAGAACCGAAACGTCAGCGTCCTGAAATAATCACCGTTAACGGTCCAATGACCGTACAAGAATTGGCAGATGCTTTGGCAATGCCAGATACAGAAATTGTCAAAATCTTGTTCATGAAGGGTATTGCAGTTAGTATTACCCAGAGTCTTGATACTTCAACAGTCATTATGGTGGCTGAAGAATTAGAAGTATTGGTAGATACTCCAGAACCGGAGGCAGAAGCTCGTAAGGTTACGGAGATGTTGGACTTAGAAGATATGGAAAACCTCCATCATCGTCCGCCCGTAGTCACAATTATGGGTCACGTAGACCACGGTAAAACAACTTTACTTGACTCGATTCGTAAAAGTAAGGTGGCTTCTGGAGAAGCTGGGGGTATTACTCAGCACATTGGAGCCTACCATGTAGATATCGAGCATGAAGACAAACAACATCAAATTGTCTTTTTAGATACCCCTGGTCACGAAGCATTCACAGCAATGCGGGCAAGAGGAGCAAGGGTTACAGACATTGCCATATTGGTAGTAGCTGCCGATGACGGCGTTCGTCCCCAGACAATTGAAGCAATTAAGCACGCTCAAGCTGCGGAAGTGCCGATTATTGTTGCAATCAATAAAATTGATAAAGAAGCGGCACAGCCCGATAGAGTCAAACAAGAGCTAATTCAGTATGGTTTGACAGCAGAAGAATGGGGCGGCGAAACAATTATGGTTCCCGTCAGTGCCATTCAAGGAGAAAACTTAGATACGCTCTTAGAAATGATCGTGCTGGTTTCCGAAGTTGAAGACCTGCAAGCGAACCCAGAGCGTTCTGCCAAAGGAACCGTCATCGAAGCTCATTTGGATAAAGCAAAAGGTGCTGTTGCAACCTTGTTAATTCAGAACGGTAGCTTACATGTAGGAGATATCCTAGTAGCTGGTTCCGTGTTCGGAAAAGTCCGGGCAATGGTTGATGATAGAGGGGAACGAGTTGAAGAAGCAAGTCCTTCCTTTGCTGTAGAGGTACTGGGCTTAAATGATGTACCCGCAGCTGGAGACGACTTTGAAGTCTTTACCAACGAAAAAGAAGCACGGCTACTTGCAAACGAACGAGCAGAGGTAATACGTCAATCCCGCTTGATGCAGGGAGGGCGCGTAACCTTAACCAGTATTTCAGCACAAGCACAAGAAGGCGAGTTAAAAGAACTCAACTTAATCTTGAAAGCAGACGTGCAGGGTTCGGTGGAAGCTATTTTGGGTTCCCTCAAACAAATTCCGCAAAACGAAATACACATTCGGATGTTGTTATCTGCTCCTGGAGAAGTTACCCAGACAGATATTGACCTTGCGGCTGCCAGTGGTGCGGTAATTATCGGCTTTAACACTACATTTGCTAGTGGTGCGAGACAAGCTGCAGACGAAGCTGGTGTAGATGTACGAGAATACAACATCATCTACAAGCTCTTAGAAGACATTCAAGACGCATTGGAAGGTCTGTTAGAACCAGAATTAGTAGAAGAACATTTGGGTCAAGCAGAAGTACGTGCAGTCTTCAAAGTGGGAGGCGGTGCTGTAGCTGGTTGCTACATCCAATCTGGCAAACTGCTTCGTAACTGTAAAGTAAGAGTACGTCGCGGAAGTAACTTGGTGTTTGAAGGTGCCCTTGATTCCCTCAAGCGGATGAAAGAAGACGTGCGCGAAGTCAACTCCGGTTATGAATGTGGTATTGGCGTTGATAAGTTCAGTAGTTGGGAAGAAGGCGACATCATTGAGGGTTATCAAATGGTGACTAAACGTCGCACTCTTGCAATGGCAAGATAGTGAGCAGGCAAAGTGATCGCAAAAATCCAATTGGGCAACATAGGTCTTTATTACCCCTAGTTGCCTTATTCAGATCAAAAACCTTACCTTTGAAAATCATTTTTCCAATTAAAGTATGTAGAGATTCGGCGCTCAGCTTCGATCTCTACATATTTTTATATCGGTAAAATTATCAATTAATATTTAATTTAGTAACAACTGCAACAGAAATATCCGTGACTTAACTACTAACTTGAAAAAGTATTGAATAAGACTACACATTAATTTTATAGTTTTATCTAATTTTCCGATCAATTTGGTTAAAAAATTAAAAAAATTAAAAAATTAAAAAAAAATATATTAGATTAAGTTCCTAGTTATGCTTGTAACTGAAAACATCTCGAATATATTACAGTACGGATGAGGTATCATAAGTAATCCCAAGTCAATAAATAAAAATATTGAGGCAAAATTTTGCACAAATTATAAAAGTTAAACCAAGAAGTTAAGCAAAGGATTGATTAATCATGAGTAGTTTCACAATCAAAAGCGATAGTGGTTTAAAAGGCGATGCCGATATTTGGAGTAACTTGAAGCAGGCGATCGCCATTAGTTCTGGTTTCCAAAGTTGGCAGATGGAGCGATTTTATGCGGACAATGCTTTTGAGGCATTAAGTTTAGACGAACAAGTACAGCGATATCTAAGAGAAACTTTAGAAACTTTAGCCTATTAATTAGTTTCAAGATTCTTCTTCAGGATTAGAAAATAAACTGGGATCTAAATAATTGATCCGCGAAAGGGGGCTTAAGGCTGCAAGAACTTGAGTGCCGTAGCTGCGGTAAATGGCTCGACTATCTAGCAAAGCCACTATGCCGCTAGAATCTCTTGCAGGGGCTACCGCTCGCTGTAGTTCATTTAATGCTGTAGGTAATAAATATAAACGGAACCAGTCTTGGTGGGAATGCTTGTAGTATGCAACTCTACCAGCAACTAATGGATCTTCTAAAGATGGTAGAGGCAAAGTGGAAATAATCAACATTTGTGGAGCGGGTAAAACTCTTTGATGTTCCCGCCAAAATTCCCAACCGCAAACTAAAATACCATTTTCATCCAAGCAAGTTTTGTCTACCTGTACCCGCGAACCAAATTCAGCAGCCAAAATTGTTCCTAATTGAGATTTGAGCGGTACATCTCCAACTAAGATTACGGTTAAACCTGGTGAAGTTGCACTCAAGCATACTAAAGTGCGAACTTGGTGAATAAACACAGGTTTGAATTCCGGTGTGTTGGGTAAGGGTAATTTATTAGGTATGTAAAGTTGAATCGCTTGAGTTTGATTATCATTCGAGAACTTTAAGCAAGTCAAATCACCCAATCCTAAGCGCTGGCGAAATAATGTAGCTTCAGTTTCTGGTTCCAAAGCCGAACCAATTAATACTACAGGTTGTCGCTGCCAAATCGGCGAGAGAATTTTTCCCAACTCAATTGGGGCACAATGTAGAGAAAATAAACCTTGACGGCGACGTGGGGTAGCCCAGAGTAAAGGAGGAGAAGGCGAAGATTTACTAGCAGAAAATGTTTCGTGTCTTGTTTTAAATAATTGCCAAAACCTTTTCCAAGTTTCCGGAAGGCTATTTAAATCTAAACTTGAATAAATACGGCATAAAATTTCTTCTTCTGGTTCCGATATTAAGTAACATTCGTAGGGATTTACAGGATGCTGAAAAATTTCGTGGGTTAATTGCGCTTGATGGGTACGAATTTCTTCAGCCAAAGAAGGATAAGCCAGCATTAACTGCTGCCAATCTTGTGGTTCAATACTGGCGGTAAGCTGTTCTCGTATCCAATCTTCCAAGTCATCTACACCATCAATAATTGTGGGAATATTTGGAGGAAATTTACTATTAGGACTCAATTGAGCATTTAACCAAACTTGGGGAGATACTATAAGAATTCCCTGGAAATCTAAAGAGGGAAAAGTATCGGCTAGTATTATTGGTTTATTAACTTTTAACCACTTTTGTAGTCTAGGAATTTCCACTTGTAGCAAACGTTGCTGTACTGGTTGGGTGGCGACGATAACCACAGCCCCCTGCCACATCAAAGCCGAAGCCACAAAACTAGTACGATACTGTCCTTGATAACCACAAGCCGCTCCCACTTGAATTAAAGCGCTACGCCCCACCCTCAATGCGCGTGCTACCAACCTCGCCATCGTTAAATGGTGGGGCCAAGAAGGTAAACCTGCCTGCGATCGCAGGAAGTTATGTAGTGATAAATGAACTTCTGCTTCAATCACGCTCTAAATCCCATACATAGTGATTTTGTAGTTGATTCTTTAAACTAATTTTTGAACTTAATGTTTTTAGCCAATTGTTTAAACCCAGTTTTAAACAGTTCTTATCTCTACTTATATTATGTTTTTATTTTTAGAGCGGCAGTCTAAGGTGCCCAGTTGCTAAACTACAAACGATTAAACACCTTTTAAATATAGTTCAATCGACGATTACAAATTATGTAACGTAGCCTTCTTCAAAGAAGCACCTTTGAATCAAATTGTGCCGTTTCTACATTCGCACTCGCCGAACCTACAACTAATTACCCTGCAATTATGCCAACTTATAAAGGAATTTCCAGCGAAGCTTTCAGACATCCCTTAGATAGTCAAGCCGAAGAAAGCCTAAGAGGTTTACCGGGGTTTGACTTTGTTGCCCGTAAATTCGTGGAATTTGTCTACGAACGTCCGCAATTAATTTATTTAATGGGTAACACCATTGAAGTAGGACCGCGACAATATTCAACTATTTATCAGATATTTCGGGAATGCGTCCGAGATTTGGATATTTTCCCAGAACCCAAATTGTTTGTCGAGCAAAATCCTGTTGCCAATAGTTACGCTTTAGGACAGGAGTATCCTTACATCGTTATCAATACCGGAATTTTGGATTTGCTTAACGAAGCCGAAATCAGGTCTGTGTTAGCCCACGAGTTGGGACATATTAAGTGTGGTCATACTATTTTAATTCAAATGGCGATGTGGGCGATGAATGCAGCCTCTATTGTCGGGGAACTGACTTTTGGTATTGGTAACATAGTTAGCAGCGGTTTGATTTATGCCTTTTTTGAATGGCGACGCAAAGCTGAGTTAACTGCCGATAGGGCTGCACTATTGGTTACGGATGACTTGAATACGGTTATGTCTTCAATGATGAAAATTTCTGGCGGTAGTAATAAGTATGCCAATGAATGCAGTTTGCAAGAATTTATTCGTCAATCGGAAAATTTTCAAGCACTTGACGAAGATAGGCTTAATCAAGTGTATAAATTTTTAATGTACAACGGCGCTCAAGGGGTAATGCTTAGTCATCCTTTTCCAGTAGAAAGGCTACATTATCTAAGGGAATGGGCTGTATCTCAGGAATATATGCAAATAAAACAAGGAAATTATCCCAAAGAATCCGACAAGAGTACAGTTGATGTGAAACCGAAAGAAAATCAAAATGAAGAAATTGATAAATTGCAACGAGAAATAGAAAAATTGCAACGAGAAATTAATCAAATTAAACGTGAATAGTTAGATCCCCCAAACCCCCTTTAAAAGGGGGCTTAGTTCCTTCCAACTTAGGAGAGGGTTAGGGAGCATATCCCCTTAACCGAGCAGTATGGGAATAGTTATTTGATGATTAAATAATTCAAAAACCCGGTTTCTTTAAGAAGCCGGGTTTTTAGCGACTTTTCTATAGTATTAGTTCAAATCGACTTTTGTAAATTCTTAAATATAGCTTTTGTAGAAGCAACAGAATTATTTTTAGTTTCACTGCCTTTTATCAAAGGGTAAGACATTTCCTTCAATCGCTTCATCCTCTCCATTGTCTGTAGAAACTGATTCTTCCGCAATTCTTTCCCTATCTGAGTTATTTCTGTCTGAGTTTTCTTCATCTTCTTCGCTCAAGTTTTCTAAGTTTAATATAATTTCAGTAGAAGGAGGTTTACGCACCAAAGGTAATATCATCTCTTCTAGTTCAAGTTCTAAATCCTCTGGCTCTCTAACGCAGTCAAATAACTTTTTAGCTTCTTCATAGTCAATAACAAAACTATGAGAAGGATAGTTGTAAATTAGATTTTTGATAATTTCAATACCTTCCGGCTTTAATCTTTGACCGTAAGCTAAAGCAATATTCATTAATCTATTCATTTCACCCAATCTTAAGGGGTCAATTTGACTGGGAATTGGAGACAACAAATTAACAGCCATAGAACTGGCAATATCTGCTGCTGTTTTCGTAGTAATCAGCGCTTGAGTCCCAGAAATTAAATTTAATAAATAGCTCTCAAACATTTCAAAAGCTTGCGAGCCAATTACAGACATAGCTTGTTGAATATCTAATACAGACTCATTTCTAAAGTCATCATCTTTAGTAACTTGGACATCAAGGGGACCTAATTCACCAAAATCGGATATGACAATTTCGTCCGCTCCCAATGCCAATAGAGTTCCGGCACTTTTACAGTAGCCAAATACAAATAAACTAAATTTTTTATATTTTCTTTTGATATAACGGGCAATTCTAAAAGCCGCATCCGGGTCACCACCATAAGTAGTCATAATTAAGACTACATTGTCTCTTTTTGGTGATGTTTCTTTAATTTCATTAATTAATTTATCAGCCTTAAAATCTGTTATCTCAGCACTATATAGAAAAATATCAGCATCAAGTTCTTCCGCAACAAACTCAACGCATCTCATTAATTGTTTTTTGTTTTCCATATAAAAAATCTATATTTGTAACTTAGCTTGCATCGTTTTCAGGCATAAGTTATAGAATTATGGCTGAAATATTTAGGATTTTAAAGATAGAAAAAATACAATACTGTTTTAACGATAAATTATAAGGTAGGAATTTTTGTAATTGTAAAGTCCTTTTTTCTGCTCAATACTATATATAATTAGACTTTTTTAATTCTATAGAAGCATAAAAGATAGATTGAGTTTAGGCTTAAGGTAGGGAAGATTGACGTATCTGATTACGTTCGTAAACAGTAAAAAGTCCTTCTAAAGATATTTTTTCAGCATTTAACAAACGAATTAAATCTTTTGCTTGCTCCTCTGGTGCAGCAGGGAAATAACGAAAATAAACAAGTATATTATTTTTTGAGATAATAATATTAAGAGAGAAAACAAAGTCTAGACTCTCTTAAGGAGGTAAATGTCCGAAAGTAAACCTAACGATAACGGCTCAAGCAAGTCTAACGGCTCCGGCAAAACCGAACCGGAAAACTTGCAAGTGTACGAGCCAGTTATCTTAGACGAGAAAAAGCTTGGTTACTTCAAAACTGATGCGAAAGGTTATGATGGTGAGTTTATCAAAGACAATGAACTCCCCTCCGAACTAAAATCATCAGAGGAGAGCCAAGAAACCGATAGCTAACTTATTAATTGTCCTCCCCCAAGATAACCTTGGGGTTTTCTTAATCTAAATTATAAACTATGAATTCAATTGTTTACCATCCCGACTACATCCGCATTTTTGAGCGCAAGCCAGGTCAATGGAGGATAAAACTTGGGGAACTCTTCTACTCCAAAATCCCTTTCCGTACCGATATGCTAGATTTCAAGCTTTTATACAGTATTACCAAGCAAGAAATAGCAATCGAATTATTTAAGATTAACGGAGGAAAGCTTGGGTATTATTTAGCCGACTTACGCAATAAAAAATTTTATTATTGCGGTGAAGAGGTGGAGGGCATCAGAAATAAGTTACTGGAATTGGGGATTGGGAGAAAAGATCCTACGGCTTGAGTTTAGCAAAACTTCATGTAGCGGTTAGTGTTTTCACAGTTATTTTTCGTTATTCGGTAAAACTAAAATTACAAAAGCCGACTATTTAATAAATTTTCATGAAACTTGGTGCAACAAACCCTACAGCAAAAAATCCAAGCAAAAACTCAACTGAGATTCTAGTTCATTTTACTTTCGGTTTTTCAAGCAAAACTTGGGAATCTGAATCAATGTAATCTTGCCAGTTGATAATTTATATTTGAAATAAAAAACTTACCCAAATATTCTCAATGTACAATGCGAGCAGAGAACTATAATAAATCTTGCCCGTTCGTAAGTTCGTAAACCATGTCGGAAGAAGATATCCGTGCCACCAGGCTAGAAAAAGTAGAACAGCTACGACAGCAAGGGATGAATCCCTACGCTTATAGATGGGAAGTAACCCATCATGCTAGTGAATTACAAGAGAAATTTGCCGATATCGCCAACGGTGAAGAAGTTGACTTTGAAGTAGCTATCGCCGGAAGAGTAATGACACGACGTGTCATGGGTAAATTGGCGTTTTTCACTTTGCAGGATGAAACTGGCACTATTCAGCTTTATTTAGAGAAGAAACGTATTTCTGAAAGTATGGCGGATATCGATGCTGATGCTTTCAAAAATCTCAAACAGCTTACAGATATGGGCGATATTCTGGGAGCAAAGGGAACTATAAAACGGACTGAGAAGGGCGAATTATCGGTTTACGTTAAGCAATATAGTGTCCTAACTAAATCCCTGTTGCCTTTACCCGACAAATGGCATGGGTTAACTGATATTACTAAACGTTATCGTCAGCGTTATGTGGATTTGATTGTAAACCCAGATGTGCGACAAACGTTTCGCCGTCGCGCCTTGATTACTGCTGGGATTCGCCGCTATTTAGACGAGCGGGGATTTATTGAAATTGAAACTCCGGTAATGCAAGGTGAAGCTGGAGGTGCAGATGCACGTCCGTTTATCACGTATCACAATACGCTGGAAATGCAGTTGTATTTACGCATTGCTACCGAACTTCATTTAAAACGGTTAATTGTCGGTGGGTTTGAAAAAGTTTTTGAATTAGGACGGATTTTCCGTAATGAGGGCATTTCCACCCGTCACAACCCGGAATTTACCACCATTGAACTTTACCAAGCTTACGCCGATTACAACGATATGATGGATTTGACCGAAGGTATAATTACTACCGTCAGTCAAGAAGTTATCGGCACCCTGAAAATTAATTACCAAGGAACTGAAGTCGATCTGACTCCTCCTTGGCGACGAGTAACAATGCATGATTTAGTTAAAGAATATTCAGGTATTGATTTCGAGTCATTCCAAAGTTTTGAGCAAGCCAAAGCAGCTTGTAAAAATGCCGGTATTGAAGGTATAGATGATTGCCCTTCCTTGGGTAAACTTCTTAATGAAGCCTTTGAACAAAAAGTTGAAGAAAATTTGGTTCAACCTACATTCGTCACTGATTTCCCCGTCGAAATCTCGCCTTTAGCAAAACCCCATCGTTCAAAACCCGGCTTGGTGGAACGATTTGAATTATATATGGTAGGAAGAGAAACAGCTAATAGCTTTTCAGAACTTACCGATCCTATCGATCAACGCCAGCGTTTAGAACAGCAAGCAGCTAGAAAAGCAGCTGGAGATTTAGAAGCCCAAGGTGTGGATGAAGATTTTCTTGCCGCCTTAGAATACGGTATGCCTCCTACGGGTGGATTGGGTATTGGTATAGATCGATTGGTGATGTTATTAACTGATTCGCCAAGTATTCGTGATGTTATAGCCTTTCCCCTACTTAAACCAGAAAATAGTACGGATAAATCCGAGGAGCAATCCTAACAATCAAATTGTTACCGTGCGTTATGCTGTTGCCTAGCGCACCCTTTTTAATTTATAAATAACTCAAGATAATCAAAAATCTAACTTCAATTGTAGAATGCGAGGTATATCATTTTTTGCAAGCAAAAGATATTAAGAATAAGTTAAAATATCTTATAAGGGAAGCATCTATAGTAGACCCGAATTTAGCAAGAAAATTAGATGAAATAAACCGTTGGGTAAAAGACTTAAAACCCGGTTCGTTAACCGCAAAAAAATTTGTAATCCTATTTTTAGAACAAGTAATTAGAGATGCTGAAGTTTGGCTTAATGTTAAATCTTTACCGACATACGAAGAACAGCAAGCAGCTTTTGATGCTCTTAAACCAAGTTTGAAATTTTGGTACAGTTATTTATTTCCTAAATGGCTTAGCGAAAATGACTCTAAATTTTATATTTGGAGACAAAAGTTAATGTCAGGTCAATTTTCCGGGGAAGATACCGATTTAATTGCATCTGTTGTAGAAAATATTCAACGTCGTGGAGGTACTGTCGTAAAAAGATATATCGCCGACTTTTCAATGGCTACCGATATAATCGTAAGTAGCAGCTATGATACATGTCTTTGCGTTCAACTTACTAGCTTAAGTGAAGAATTTTTTCAAGAAAAATTAAGCAATTGGGAATCGACGTTACGTTTTTGGAAGATAGATAAAGGATTACTATTAAGCTACAATCCAGGTATTACCGATTTTGTAGACAGAATAGTAAATGTGACGCTGTATAACAGCAATAATCTTGAAACAGGTATTTATTTAACATTTAGTTTTTAGTGTTTAATTCTTCCGCAATTAAACAATCAGTAATATCTCTTAATAATTAAAGTCATAATGGTAAAAGAAATGTCAATCGACTGTCAAAAGAGATTAGATAAATTTATAGAATCTGTAGAAGCTGCTCAAAAATTACAAAATGACATAGTAAGATACGGACTAGAAGCAGCTTATTTATATGCTGAAGATGTAGATGGAGATTGGTTAGAAAAGTGGGATGAAGATGAAGCCGCACAAGTCGATTTTGTTAAATCTGTTACTACGTTTTTAGAAAGCGATGATTGGGTAGCTGTGAGCGTAAGAAAACAGTTACAGGGCAAATCATTGTGTGAAATTGCGACTCAGTTAGAAGATTGCCTGAGACTTTCTGAAGTAGAAAATCGAGTATTTGCCATTAAAACTGTTTTGGTAGAAAGCGCGAGTTTAGAAAAGATTAATTGTAGCTTTAGAGATGAGAAAGAAGCTGTTGATTTATTAGATTTAGCAGAACAATTGGTAAAGAGGTTAGAAAGAATTTTTGAGATGAGTCAATAGTAAATAAAAATATAGAGACATTTCTTCCTTTGCTCACCAGAATGCACCACTCCAAGAAACCCGGTTTCTTTACGATTTCACAAGGAGATATTCATGCTTTCACAAATATAAACCGGGTTTCTTTGAGGAAAATTGAGCAAGGTGCAAGATATGTGTTTGGAAGAATCCGGCTGTTAACCGTTATATACAAAGCTCTGCCTTCATTTTTGATGGAGGCAGAGCTTAAAGAAATTTAGTTGATTCCGTTACAACTGAAGTTTAGAACCAGAATCCAGAATAAATAAACAAGAATAAATGCTAAATCCTAATTTAATTTGCGACTTCAGCCATTTCAACAACTCTTCCATCGTAATCTTTGACTAAAAAATTTAGCGGCTTGCGATTGCGAATTTTAAATTTTAATCCTCGTGTTTCAACTCGCAATAAAATCATTTCCAGACAGTCGCGATCGAAGCATACGTGACGCTGCTGACTTTTACTACCTAAACTAGCTCCAGTAATAACGTGTAACTGAGTATTTTTCTTTAATTGATACCAAAGTCCTTCAGTAGCATTAGACATTTTGCTTGGATAAGTGGGGCTACTACCCAAATAAAGTGGATCGACTCCTGTAGCTCCGATAGTTTGTTCGTAATTGTAATAATAGTGCAAAGGTACTTCCGCAGCAGGCAAATCTAACAACCCTTCGTATAAATCGCGGGCAATTTCTAAATCCGACACCATAATAGTATGTACCTTGGGAGCGCTAGTGAGGAACATCCACATAGCACCGGCATAAGCTGCAAGCAGCATCACCATTATGCCTTGAGTAGAGAACAAACTATCCAATGGCAAGAAAGAACCCAAAGTAGTCGGAGTAAACAAGTAAGCTATTGCGTCAAGTGATATAACCATGAACAAGTCAATAAGTATATAAGAAAACTATTTTTGACAAAAGTCAATTAAGACCTAAATTGCATAGTAGTGCTTAAGGGCGTATGAAAACGTTTAATCAAAATGTTCGTGCTAAATATATCAACACCAAGATATTATGCGATTAACGAAAAATATACATTTCTGAAATAATTCTAGCAATATAGATAAAAAAAGACTGTGCAAATTCCTAATTTTCCAGAATCCAACCACCCCTTAGTTAAATCACTGTTCCATAAAAGTGACCAAGAACTCATAAATTTATTTGGACAGTATCCAGACGCAGGAAGATACTTCACGGCAATTTTTTGCCGATACAGCCCCATCGTCTACACCTTAATTATGCACTCAGCCCGTTCTCCAGTACAAGCAGATTATTTGTTTGCGATGACTTGGAAACATATTTATTACCAAGTCGGTGGAGTAAATTTAGAAGCCACAGAAGCAGATGCACCAGCTATGACTTTACAAAACTGGCTGATTAACATGACAGCTTACTGCATCAACGAAACCGAGCTACCACCTACCGAAAGTATTCATTATTCTCTTAAAACCACTTCGCCGCCCCTGTGGTGCTATGTAGAACAGTCATTAGACCAATTACCACCGATGTTAAGGTTAATAGTGTTAATGGCTCAAACTTTCCATTGGAGTGAAACTCGAATTGCTGCTTACTTACAAGCTGAAGGAGAAGGTATTTCTCCGAATGAAGTAGCAAATTTTCTCCAAGAAGGTTATCGTATGCTTGAAGAAAAATTACCAGCAGACATCCGTGCTATATATTTGGGTGAAAATTTTCTCCAGCCAGTTTCTGCGTAAAAACGCTGAGTTTTGGTAAATATGCTGGTAATTATATTCGGCAATTGTAAATGATTTTACTTAAAACTAATTTTTTAGGGCAAATTTTTATGAAACAGCGAAATTTACTGGCAAAAGACAAATTTCAGCAATTATCTTCTAAAGTTCGCAAGCCACAGCCAAATAAATTGTCTTTGAAGTTAAACAATGCTTTTGGTTTCTTGTTATTTTCCTTGTTGTTGAGTCCCGTTGCTGCAAGTGCTGCCGATATTACCGAACAATTGCATTATCCCCAAATTGATAAAAAAGTTTTAATCCAGTCGAGAGACGAGGCTGATATTTTACTTCGTTTGGGTGAAAGACAAAATATTCAAGGGAATCCTCATAAAGCAGTTAAATCTTTATTACAGGCATTAGAAATTTATCATTCAATTGGTGATTTAAATGCAATTGGTTTAACTTATGAGTTTTTGGGTAAAAGTTACGTCGAGTTGAAGCAGTATAAAAAAGCAAATGATGCAATTAGAAGACGTTTGGCGATCGCCCGGGATACCAAAGATTTTCCAAGTCAGATTTTTGCATTGAATAATATTGGTACTTTACTGTTACAGAAAGGAGAATTTGAAACCGCTTCCCGAACTTTCGAGGAAGCATTAACAATGGCTCAAAAGATTAACAGTAATGAAGGCTACGGAATATCGTTAAGCAATTTGGGATTAGCATCCGCAAGATTGGGAGATTACAACAAAGCAGTTAAACTGTACAAAAATGCTCTTAATTACCGGCGAAAAATTGGCGATCCCATAGGTGAAGCAAACACCTTAAATAATCTAGGTGAAGCCTACGAGATAGTTGGTAATTATCAAGACATAATTGGTAACTATGGATCGGCTTTGAGACTTGCTAAAGCATCGAGAGATAATCTTAATCAATTACGGGCAATCGATGGATTAGTAGCCGCTCATAGTTCCGTCGGACGGTATAATCGTGCTTTCGATCTATTAGAAAAACGTTTAGAAATTGCCAGAAATTTACAAAGCCCCCTTGAAGAACTAAAATCTTTTGAATCCTATGCTCGACTCTATGAAAAACTTGGTAAATATCTCACAGCTCGCAACTTTTATCAAAGAGCAATTACTTTAGCAAAAAACCTTGAAGATAGTAGAAAAGAAGTACTATTGCGCGATAGGGTTACTCAAATGATGAAAAAAAGCTGATTTGGGGAATTGGGAATTGGGAATTGAGCATGGGGTGATGGAAAGAGCCGGTAGAAAATGCTAACTAATAACTCATAACTTTAGAGACGTAGCACTGCGCCCCGTCTCTACATTCCTAATTCCTAACTCCTAACTCCTAACTCTCAACATTAAGCTTCTTGCCACAATTTTAGAATTGTATCTGGTAAAAACCCTTCTACTTCTTTAATTCTTTCTTGCGATAATTCGTCTTTCGTGGCAGAAAAAACAGATTTTACTACAATTTTTTCATTTATACCCTTTTGTAAACCACCTTCTTGACGAATGCGGAATAAGAAAGTGTCGGAGTCAATTTTTAGAGGTGGACGAACTTTACTTAAGAAAGCCACTATAGGATTAGTATCTTTCCATAAATCGGCAATTTCATTTTGTAAAGCTTTATCCTTAGTAGGTTCTGCTACCTGGTGCAATTCTTGAGAAACTCTTTCGGATGCTTCAGTAGTCATCATATCCCGCATAGTACGGAATACCACTTCACTAATATCTCTAGCATCGAAAATATCATTTAAACTACCCTTAACCATTACCTTTTCTAAGAAAGGCATATTTTTGGTAGCTATTGGAGTTGCGGGACCTTTATCCAAAGCTTTAGGAGGATTTGCCTCCATTCTTTCAAGTAACTTTTGTCCTTTATCAGTTAATTTTGCCTCTTCAAATGTAATTAAATCAGTAAGGGCAGCATCTTCAGGATTTGCGTATGCATTACCCGAAAACTTGGCTTGGATATATTGTTTTTGATTTAAATAATCTAAATGTCCCAAAAAGTCACTTTTTGTTAATCCTCGACCGGTAAAATCAGTTTCGGAGAAGCTAATTTCCTCCATTCCCTGACCGCCTTGTTGAATTTTTTTAAGTATAATAAAAGCAACATCTTCTCTGAGATTAATTGGCATATCACCCTCCTAAAAAATTGATTTTAATCTATAGGTTTTTGCTGAATAAATAGTAATCAACATTAGACTAACAATTTCTAGAATCAATTCCAATACTACTCGGTTAAACAATTTAACTCGTTTTCAGATCCCCCAACCCCCTTAAAAAGGGGGCTCTTATTTCCTCCTTACTAAGGAGGGTTAGGGAGGATCTCCCCTTAACCGATAAGTATTAGAATCAATCCAAAAAGAATCATTAAATAAGTACAGATTAACAATCAATTAAAAAAATATTTACCTACCTTTTACTTCTTGTAGCAAACTGTTAGTGTGTCAATGATTAAATGATTATTACAGCTTCATTAACTACCTTAGCCAGTATAGTTACTTATAGGCATCTGTCACTAGAAACAATTTCGATCCATCACCCGAAACATTTTAACTTCTGATAACTATTACTCAAGAATAATTGGCAAAGTGACAGTAACTGTTGTACCTTTGCCCAGAATGCTGTCAATTTGTATTTGCCCTTGATGATTTTCAAGAATTGCCTTAGAGATAGGTAATCCTAACCCCGAGCCAGTAGTATTTTTCATCAAAATATTTCCCGAACTATGACTGCGTGCTGGATCTACTCGATAAAAACGGTCAAATAAGCGCGGCAAGGCTTCAGGTGGAATACCGATACCGTTATCTATGACTTTGACTTGCAGCGCCGAACGGTTGGCAAGCTCTATCCGTGCTAATTCAACTTCTACTTTTCCCCTCTCTTGGGTATAACGTAAAGCATTACTAATTAAATTCGTAAATAAACGAACTAATTGTTCCCAATTACCCATCAAAGTAAACCAATTATCAAGTAATTCCGGATTGGTTTCAATTTCTACAGAATCAATAAAATGTAACTCTAGAATTAACTTTTTTTCAGCAGCAAGCAATTGTTGCTCTTCAACTACTTCCATAAGCAAAGCATCAATAGGGCATGAAGAAAAATCATAGGCACTTATTCCACTATCCTGACGTGCCAAAAACAGTAAATCGTTGACTAATTTACCAAGCCGCTGCGTTAATCTTTCTACTACCTTTAACTGTTGTTGATAATGTTCTACATTAGCCCCTCGTGCTTCGGTAACTTCCAACTCATTCAAAGCCACCTGTACGTTAGTTTGAATTAAAGCAATAGGGCTTCTAAGTTCGTGAGAAGCATCTGCGGTAAATTGCTTAAGATGTTGATAAGAATCTCTTACCGGTTGCATTGCTTTTCCAGAAAGAAACCAGCCGCTTGCCGCCACAGAAAATAACATCAAACCAATACCCAAACCCAAATCCACAATCAATTCACGGCTGGGTTTTGTCACTTCAAACCAAGGATGACTTACCCGCAGGTATCCCAAAACTTGCCGTCCAACCTCTACTCTTTCAGTAACTTGTCGCAACAATATCGGCTCAGAAAACCCATCTACCTTTTCCCCTTTTCTTGTTATTTCCTTGTCTCCCCATCTCTCACTCTCCTCATTTTCTCTCCACACCCGCACAGTTTCACCCATAGGATTCGGGTGAATGGGAATATCTAACGGTTCCGATAAAGTTGACCAAAGTAATTTACCGGTAGGGCTAAACCATTCCAAATCAATACGGTCATCTTCTGTTGTATCCGCATTATCACGGAAACTTGCTTCTAGATTAACCTTAAATAGACTGTTATTTGAATTTACAGCTTCGATAACCAGCGAACGCTCCACAACTTCTACAACGTGGTTCAAGGTATCGTCGATTCGTTCGATCAAAGTATTGCGTACATACAAATACACTCCACTAGCAAACAACAGCAATAGCACCGCAGTTACTGTTGTATACCAAATTGCAAGACGACGGCGAGTAGTTTGAAACATAGTCAGTTAACAGTTAGCAGCGAGCAGCGATCGCTCACCAGTCACCAATTAATAATTCTACCCCTTCTACCCACCTCTACCCTTCTATCCTTCAGTGTTATTTCTGACAATATTTTTACATTATTTTGTTTGAATTCAATATTATCACTGAAGTTGTCTTTTAGGAGTACAGGTTACATTCTTGATGTAAACCTGTTACGAAGCAATGAACAAAAATCAGTAAAGTTTCTGACCGTAATTGTTGGTTATCTGATGTTAAATTTCAATAACCGGTGTTAAGTAAGAACAAAATAAAAATTGATAGGAGTTTAGGAAAGTGCATTTCTAAAAGAGCAATTAAAAACTTATAAATGGCAATATTTTTGTTATCTTCGTAATTCAGGAAAAGTATATTCCATATATTGTGAAATATTCCGAAATCTTCCGAAATATACTTTATTTTATTGCCATTAAATATAGCACTATGAAAGCAGACTCGGTTAGTCGAATAAGCATTATAAACTCCTATCAGTTCCCTACTCATCGTATAAGTGGCAGCAGTAAAGCGACATCATACAATTTACTGGTTGTAAAAATAATTTCTTACACCTCGTTGATTAATTGTCGCTTCAACAGCTAATCCATGAGATTAACGAGAGTGTACAATCGCAGATTTTTCTTTGATTCTTAGCGGAGGTGATGCATCACAAAAATAAAATATCGAAATTAATTTGATTGTTTTCATAACCAAATTTCGTTTTTTCATTACTCTCGGGCTTACCAGGGAATATCTATCAAACCGCTTAATTAAAGCATGAAGTTAAAATTATGGTTAAAAGAAACCTTGTATAAAATATACTGTTGTACTGGAATATTGGCTCCATAAATCCAGGTCTACGTATTTTATCTTCTAACAGGACTTCATTCTCCAGGTTTATCTTAAATCCCTTTAGTAAACAAATTTGGATAAGTCAGAAACAGAGAGTTTATCAAAAATACAACATTTACCTTACCGATACCACGGAGATTTTTTAGATGAAGAAAATTCTAGGCATTTTTGCAGCTAGTGCAGCAGCTTTAGGTAGCGCAATGATTTCCGCTACACCCGTTCGCGCCCAGTCTGCAACTTTACCAGTAGAGGTTACAGTGACTCGAGCAATCTTTTTACGCACTTATCAAGATTTAAAATTTGTAGTTAGCCAACAAGACTTACAGCAAGGAGCTTCTGTTGAACAGACAGGAACCTATGATGAGTCAGCAAGTATTACAGCTTTGTCAACAGATCTTCCTACTGGTGGAGAAAAGAACGATGTTGAAAAAACAATTCCTCAGTTGTATCAAATTTGGGGTGCTAACGATAGTACAACCGTCCAGGTTGAAGCAAGCAAACCGACTTTGACAGCTTCAACTGCTGGTGGTGTCGGTACTTCAACAGAAACAGTAACAATGTCCATATTAGACGGAGGAAATGGAACGTTCACAGACGCTCAAAACAGCGCTGGAAATCCATACAAAGAGGGTTCAGTAAAACTCAATTTCAATTTTTCAAATCCTAGTGCTGCTTCTGGTACAACATACACAGGAGGTGAACTTACTATCCGAATTACAAATCCCTAAGAGTATTTAGGATTAATATTTCTGGTGCAGGCAAAAGCCTGCTTCCAGCATCTGATTAAAAGATAAGAAATAGTTGAACTACTCAAATATAAAAAAAGAGCATAAGTCAACTTAATTTATGTAATTATTTATGACAAGTATTTGATTATACATTAAAATAAATTAAATATGATATTCGTTTTATTGCGAACATAATTGATGACATAAAAAGAGTTCATAAAGGTAATTAATCATTAATGTTGATATTAATTCTATATTATTAGCAAAAAATTATTTTTTTGAAAAATGAAACGCCGAAATACTGTTACATATTTCTTCAGCCTACTTATAACACTTTCATTAACACCACAGTCAAAAACTTTTGCACAATCAAGTATAACTGGTTGTCAAGCAGAGCTTTATCAACTATCCACTACAGCAGAAACTCAAACGTTAACAGCATCCGATCTGATTGGTTCTGAAGTAGAGCAAATTAATATTGATTCTCGACTAGACAATCTGCCAAATAATTCACCTTATAAATCAAGTGCAACTAAAAATATTGCTCAATACTGGCAAATGAGGGTTAATAATTCAGATTTATCTATCAATGCTGGTGATGTTAAATATAGGCTAATTGCTAGTAATGCAACAAACAATCCCTTCAAAGAAGGTACAGTTGAAATAAGAGCTTTAGATAGTATTGAGGAAATAGAAGAATGTTCTGATGACACTACTGTTATTACAGGTGGAATTAGCTTAGTATTTACTGAATTAGAAAACTTAATTCCAGGTACATTTCCAGGAAACATTAATGTTTGTGTCCCAGTAAATGGGAATATATGTCAGTAAAATTAAAATTATTTAATTTAGTTAATATTTAATATTGATTGTACGGGGTATGAAAATTAGAATGTTGAAAAAAACAGCAAAAGCAATAGCATTTAGTTTAATTGGGTTATTAGCTTGGGAAATACCAACTGTAACAGCATTAGAAATGAGTGTGAGTCCTCCACGGATGGAAGTCGATATTAATTCTAAAAAAGGACGCTCTAATACTATAAAATTAACGAATTTTGCTAATAAACCAGTAAGAATAAGGGCTTATGTAAAAAATTGGACGATGGATGAAAACAGTGAACTTAAAAATATACCCTCTGCTGAGGAATCTTTAGACAGATGGATTATTTTTACTCCTTCTACATTTACAATCCCAGCAGGAAAAACTCAAACTGTACGCTTTGCGATTCGTCCAAAAGTAAAACCGAAGTCTGGAGAGCATCGTGCTGTAATCTATTTTGAAGAAATTGCTTCTGATACTGATTCAGAAACATTTAAAACTAAAGCAACTATCGGTGTTGTAGTCTATGCTTATTCAGGAGAGATAAAGCGACTTGGTAGTGTTAATTCAGTAACTATTCATACTAAACCCAATGGAATTAATGCAGTATTTGATGTATCTAATAAAGGTAACGCTCATATACGAATGAGGGGACAATATGCTATCTGGCGTGCTGCTAACTATCCAGGAGCAAAAACAACACAATTTATTAAAAATGTTGCTAATTCCAATAAAAAATTACCTGCAAATGTTGTTGGAGTTGGAAACATTAATATACCCCCAGTTTTACCAAACACCAATCGTCAATTATTGCAAAAAATCACAAGAAAATTACCTCCGGGTAACTATGTTTTAGACATCAATGCTGAGTTAAGTGGAACTCCAGTTGATAAAGGTATTCCTTTCACTGTCAAAGCTACAGCTAATACTCCTAAAACTACAAATTCTCCTGTAAGTTCTTCGGATAAATAGTTTTTTAAAATAAACATTTTTACTTTATTCAGGGTGACTTGATATTGCAATATCCCTGAATAAACTTACTAATTATTAAATATTTATTCATTGCATCTATCTGATTTTTTATATTATTAATACTATAATTCATAGCTCACAGCCTGTATCAGGCTAAATATTGATAAATTTGTCCCAAGTATGCTCTACCTAGCTTTACCACCTACACCTCCATTAATTGTCAGTACGTTGACTCCACAGGCTTCAACCCTAAATAGTGGTTGTGAATCGCTACAAGTTAAGTCGCAAAAATCTGACCTTGTAAATAATTTACTAGGTAAAATACTGGCTGATTCCGTTTCAAGAAAGCCTTGCGGAGGTGAAATTAAGAAATCTGAAAATATTCAAACTAATACTCTGTTGGAGAAGCAGAAAAAGAAATTTGTCACAATACCGACACCAGAAGAAACTAATTTACCTGTTGCCGAAAGCTCTCTTATAAACGAGCAAAAACCAGTTGACAATCAGGTATTGTCAGCCCCTCTCAAACAAGCCTCTATAGACAAGCAATCTCAGAGTCAAGAAAAGTCTGTTGAAAAAAATCCCATAGGAAGAATTCTGGCGACAGTCCAGCAATTAATCAACGTCTCTCTCCATGCGTCAATTAACAGCACTATTAGCGATAGGGTTGAAGCTCCAACACAAAATTTTTCTCAAACTTCAAAAACTTTTATTGCTTCTAATCCCACAGAAACTAAAAAAAATCAAAATATAGAAAAAAACTCCGATAATACCAGCAATCAAAAAGTTGCTAGCAATACAAATATGAATACAGCCAAGATTCTAGCTGTTGTTCAGCAACTAATTACTACCTCCGTCTCAGCTTCTTTAAATCAAGCTATTAACGATACTGTCACAAATAGTATCCAAAACTCTGGAGAAATAGCTCTTTCTAATCCTGAAAAAGACGAAAAATCAAATAACAATCTAAATAACAATCAAAAACCCAATAATAACCAACAATTAGCAACTGCACTCAACAATTCCAAGAAAAATTCTCTACGAGATTCTTTGATAAATAAGCTTCGCGACACAAAATCTATTCGATTAGCACAAGTTCCAGGTGAACCTTTCCTTGTTGGGGTTGTAATTAATGGAAGGGAAGTTGGTACTTTAGATATTATTGAAGAAAATAATACTCTTTTAATCCCCTTAGAAACTTTTGCAGAAATTAGCGGATTTTCTGTTAAAAAAACTAATACTGGTATTGAAACAAAAACACCTTTAGGAAAAATAAAATTTCCACCAAATATATTAAAACAAATTAACGGTTTAACTTATGTTAGTAAAGAAAAACTTCAAGAAAAACTGCAAATAAGTTTAGAGTTAAATACTGCCGATTTAACCTTACTTGCTGATTTACCCTGGCGTGGAGGTAGCAGACAAGCCCGAACTAACGCCGAACTACAACCAGAATTATTTGCACCTAGTACCGGAATTTCCAGGTTACGACAAGAGTTGAATATTTATAGCACTCCTAGCAATACAAGCTTGCAAAGTAATTCACTTTTAGGTGGAAGACTTGCCGGTGGTACTTGGCGTTTGCGGATGAATAATAACTTTCGCAACCAGCCAAATTTAACAGAATACTTTTTCTATCAACGTAGCGGTCAATTTCGCTATCAACTAGGTAGACAAAGAGTTGGCTTGCATCCAATATTGAACGGGGTTGACCTTACAGGTTTACAATTTGGTTATAGTAATTTACCTTCAGACTATTTTCGTTCAACTTACAGCGCTAACGAAATTTTACCCAGACGCTCTCGTTCCTTACAAACATTTACTGGTAGAGTTCCACCTACAAGCATTGTCCAGTTAAGAGTTGGTGGGGTTAGAGTTGCAGAGCAACAGGTAGGATTCAATGGAATATACGAATTTGTAGATATCAGATTACCTGTTAATCACACCAGCGAAGTTGAAGTTTTAGTTTTTGACCGTAACAATTTACGGGCTCCGATTGACATTCGTACCGTTAACATTAACGCTTCGGATTTGCTATTACCAGCAGGAGGAAACGTACAATTAGGTGGATTAGGTTTTAGTGGAAATTTAGTTCAAGATACTTTATTCAGCGATTTTAATTCTACAGATGAAGGTACACTAGTTGGTTTTTATCAACTACGTCAAGGACTTTCCGAGAATTTAACCTTTGAAGGCTCTCTACAAGCAATTCCCAATTCTTTCCAATCACAAGCAGGTTTAGTTTGGCGTTTAGCAAATCCCGTTATTTTATCGGCAAGTGTAGGTAATTCCTTTGATAAAGTTGGTTACTCAGCTAATTTAGATGTTGACTTCGATAAATTAGAAATTAATGCTAATTCTCAGTTACTTCCCCAAGGCTTTAGAACAGGGGAAGAAAGCAATGGAGAACGATATAATCACAGTTTAGAATTTAGGTATCGTTTCGACAATAAATTGAATTTAGGATTTATTGCTCGGAGTCGTAAGGATAATAGCGATTCTAACGATTATATTTTGCCTACTTTCTATGCTCGTCCTTTCTCTAAATTATCTTTAAGTGGTAGACCAGATATTTTTGGAGATTATTTATTCAACGCTTTCTTTACACCAAATCGTTCTACTAGATTATCTTTTAACACTTATGGTGATGCCTATATATCAGATTTAAGATATAACCTTAACCGTAATTATCAATTATCTTTTGGTTCTGAATTTCGTAGAAATGACTCTGCTCGTTATTCATTAGGTATTGGTCGTAATTCTAATAGCCTTGAAAAACTAAGTTGGAATATTGGCTTAGCATTCAGTGACGGAGAAGTCGGACCTAGTGCCGGTGCAAGTATGCAAGTACTACCCGGTTTATTTGCCAGACTTAATTATGATGCAATACCCTTTAGAGGAATTAGTTCGGGTGGATTGAGCGATAGTCGTCTGAGTTTATCTTTAACATCTGATATGTCTGTCGCTGGCAGCAGATTAACTCCAGCCAGATACAGCGGTATTAGTAAAGAACGCGGTGCAATTTCCGGTAAACTGGCTTTAACAGAAGAAAGTAAAGACTTCGATTTAAGTGGTTCTATTATTCGCGTTTTCGATACTCGCAATAAACCCGTAGGCTCAGCTAGAACTGACTCTAAAGGTAGCTTTTTAGTTGGAAACTTACCAGAAGGGGTTTATGTTGTGGAACTCGAACCCGAAGAATTACCCATCGAACTTGCATTATCTAAAACTAGTTTTGTTGCCGAAGTTGCTTCTTCTGGAGTCACTCGCGTAGATTTCCCTGTCAGAACTGAATACGGATTGGCAGGAAAAATCACTGATGTATCGGGACAACCTTTAACTCAAGTACGAGTAGAGCTATTAAACAGTAAGGGCGCACGAGTATTATCTGGTACAAGCGACCAATTCGGATTATATCGTCTTGATGGAGTTCCCGTCGGTAAATATACTTTACGTGTTTCCCCCCAAGATGCCCTTAATTCTAACAATACTCTTCCTAAGCGACAGGTAATAATTGAAAATAAATTTGTTTATAATCAAAATTTACAGCTACCAGTATCCGCAGCAGCTAAGAAGAAAAAGTGAGGATTTAACAGTTAACAGTGAGCAGTTAACAGTTAACAGTTAACAGTGAGGAGTAAAAAGTTACTTTTTAGTTTTATTTATTAAGTAATAGAAATATTTAATATCACATTTTATATAAGTTTACAAGGCAGTTTTAGTCAAATCAAAATTTATATATTTAATTTATACATTTTACTGAGTATAAATTATTCGGTGTAATAAGATTTAATTAAAAAAAATTTGAAAAAATTCAACGTGCTTAAAAATAACTGCTAACTGCTAACTGTTAACTGTTAACTGTTAACTGCTAACTGCTAACTGCTAACTGCTAACTGCTAACTGCTAACTGCTAACTGCTAACTGTTAACTGCTAACTGTTCACTGTTAACTGATAATTATTTTTCAGATGGAAGCAAAGGCTACATTTACTTTAATATAGTTATAGATAGTTATAAGCTTTCATATTATTGCATTAGTTGCACCTGCCCATCACAAAGGTCATCATGGCGAAATCGAAAAAAGCTGCCAATCCAAACAAGTTATCAGACCCGAAATACTATCTTAACCGAGAGTTAAGTTGGCTAGAATTTAATAATCGGGTGTTGCATGAAGCAATGGATAAACGAACCCCATTGTTAGAACGTCTGAAATTTTTGGCAATTTTCTGTACTAACCTTGATGAATTCTTCATGGTGCGAGTTGCAGGATTAAGGCAACAGGTAGAAGCAAAAGTTAGCAGCAAAAGTTTTGATGGTCGGACTCCGCAACAACAATTAGAAGAAATTAGTTTTATATTGCGTCCGGTAGTAGTTCAACAACACCAACATTTTGAAAAAAAATTACGTCCGGAATTAGCATCTGTCGGTATTCATATTCTCGACTATATTGATTTAACTGATAAACAGCGTAAATATTTAGATAATTACTTTGAAGAACAGGTTTTTCCAGTTATTACTCCACTTGCTGTAGATCCCAGCCATCCTTTTCCTTACATCTCTAATCTCAGCTTGAATTTGGCAGTTGTAGTCAAAAACCCCGAAACAGAAGAAGAACTTTTTGCCAGAATCAAAGTTCCTAAAGTACTACCGCGATTTTTACCTTTACCTCCAGAATTGGGTATTGAAGGAAATGGCAAACCATGCATCTGGAGTGGTGTACCTATCGAACAGGCGATCGCCCATAATTTGGAGTGTTTATTCCCAGGAATGAATATCCAGGAATATTACACTTTCCGGATTACTCGCGATGCTGACTTGGCTTTGGAAGAAGATGAAGCTGACGATTTGTTGTTAGCAATCGAACAAGAACTGCGGAAAAGACGCGCAGGAGGCAATCCTGTGAGAATAGAATTGCAATCTCAAACACCAAGTCCCGTCCGCACTAAGCTTTTAGAAGTCTTGGATTTATCGGAAAATGATGTCTATGAAATAGATAATCTTTTAGGATTGCGAGATTTAATGTATTTTATGTCGCTACCAGTGCCGGAATTAAAAGATCCACCCTGGAAGCCAGTAGTTCCTTCTAATTTACAAAGGATAAAAGAGCCTGCTCTCAATCCTAATATGCAGCTTGTTGAAGAAGGAAAAGATTTTTTCACCGCAATTAGAGAAGGGGATTTATTTGTACACCACCCTTATGAATCATTTTCAGCATCAGTAGTACGCTTTATTACAAATGCTGCCCGAGATCCCGACGTGCTGGCAATCAAAATGACCCTTTATCGTACTTCTGGGGATTCACCTATTGTCAACGCTTTAATAAATGCTGCCGAAAACGGTAAGCAGGTTTCGGTGCTTGTAGAACTGAAAGCACGCTTTGATGAAGAAAATAATATTTACTGGGCTAGACGTTTAGAAAGTACGGGCGTTCATGTAGTTTATGGGCTTGTAGGTCTAAAAACTCACAGTAAAATCGTAATGGTAGTACGTCAAGAACAAGACCAAATCCGTCGTTACGTACATATTGGCACTGGGAACTATAACCCAAAAACAGCAAGAATTTATACAGATGTAGGATTATTCAGTTGCCGAGAAGAATTAGGGGCAGATGTTACAGATGTATTTAATTTCTTGACTGGTTATTCTCGACAAAAAGCTTATCGGCAATTATTAGTTGCACCAGTAAATATGCGAGAACGTTTTCTAATGCTGATTAATCGAGAAATAGAAAACGTGCAAAATCGAACTTCGGGACGTATTGTAGCTAAAATGAATTCTTTGGTAGATTCTCGGCTAATTGCAGCCTTATACGAAGCTTCTCGTGCGGGAGTACAAATTGATCTGATTGTAAGGGGAATCTGTTGCTTACGTCCGGGACTAAAAGATGTTAGTGAAAACATTCGCGTTATTAGTATTATCGGTCGCTTTTTAGAACATTCCCGCATTTTTTACTTTTACAATAATGGTGACGAGCAGATTTTTATTGGCAGCGCTGACTGGATGCCGCGCAATTTAGATCGAAGGGTAGAGGTTATTACTCCTATAAAAGATCCAGATATTGCTAAAGACATACAAGAAATTTTAGGAATTATGCTTGCCGATAATCGTCAAGCCTGGGAACTGCACTCAGATGGTAGTTATACCCAGAGAAAACCCCGGCAAGATTCCCCAGAAGCTGGTTCGCAAAAAACATTAATGCAAATTGCCGAATCTAAAAGCACAAATGCTTCTAATTTAATCAACTCTAAGAAAAATAATTTACATCTTGTAGACTTTTCTTAAGGGCAGTTTAAATAGATTAAATAATTTCTGGCATCATTGTGACGTATTTGTGATTAATGCATAGAAGTTATTCAACCATAGGATAGAGTTAGTTGCCCTACTTTATCCCATAAACTATAAAGGTTACTGTACATAATAATTGTATTCATTAGATGTTAATGTTGTCCTGTGAGCCTTCGACCTTAAGGGTTCTAGTAGTTGACGACCACGAGCTGACTCGTTTAACTCTCCAACTAGCTTTCTCGTCTCAGAAAAATATTCAAGTTGTAGGTTTGGCTTCTAACGGCAAAGAAGCTGTAGAGATGGTTCAAAACTGTTACCCAGACGTAATTGTCTTGGATTTACAAATGCCAGTAATGGATGGCTGGAGCGCTTCGCGTAAAATTAAAGATATATCCCCCAAGACTCAAATTATTGCTTATTCTTCTGTAGAAGAAAAATACTTTCAGGAAACAAAAGCAATGGGTAGAGTAGATGCTTTTTGTAAGAAAGACGTGCCGACTAACGAACTCGTTGGCTTAATTAACCAACTCGGAGAAACGGGAACAAATTCTTGATTTAACGAATATACTTCTTTCAAGCAATTTCCAATCAAAAATATCGTAGAGCGCCAGTAGAACTAGAAGTTAAGTCATGATACTGACGCACAATATTTTTATACTAATTGGTTAAATTACAGAGTTTTTGATTTTAATTTTAAGTTAAATAATATTTTTAGCAAGACGCTTTTCGTAAACGTCTTGCTATGAAAGGAATGATTTATTCAAATATATTCAATCCCTCAGCCAAGACTGCAAGGGTTTTTATTTTAACACATTTTAGTTAAGGAAAAGTGCGTTTGTACTCATCAAGTAATTCATCCATTTCTTCTAAAGCCTGATTGACATCAATTCTTAGGGTTCCCAAGTTTGGCTGTTCTAGTAGGCTAAGTAGTTGTTCGCGTTTGCTTTCAACTGCGGCAATTCTTTCTTTTATAGTCTGTATATCCATGGTTTGTAACAATACTCGATTACGTAATACTTTTAAGTTAACCCAAAAGAAAAAGTTTTGAGCATGTAAGTTTATCAAACTGATACCTATTCTCGGCGATAATAAAACAATCCTTGGAGTAAAATTTTTAATTCAATAATAGAGTATGCTGCGTAAAATTTCTTTGGGAACTGTGGGTTTGATTATCGGCGGAATTTTAACCATAATGGGTTTCGTTTCTTATGCAGTCCACAATGCTACGCTCAATCTGATAGGCTTTTTTTACGGAATTCCCATACTATTAGGAGGGCTTGCACTTAAAGCCAACGAACTAAAGCCCGTACCCTTTGTACCTCCGACACCAGAATCTGTTTTATCTCTCAGAGAGCAGAAAGCAACCGAAACTCAAAATCAAGTTCGTCAAGATATCACTCGGTATCGTTATGGAATTGATGTTCATTTAGATAAAGCTTTAACTCATCTAGGATTAGGACAATTAGACGAAGAATTACCCGAAGTTTTAGCATTACGGGAAATGGAAATTGAGGGAAATTATGCTTTAATCATAGATTTTGATTCACCCCAAGTACCCTTAGACACTTGGGAACAGAAGCAACAAAAAATGACTAGCTTTTTTGGTCCTGGGGTAGATGTCAAAATAGTACAGCCAGAAGAGGACAAAATTGAATTAACATTAGTCACTACCTCAGAAGGGGGAGCTTGACTTAGAAAGCGAAATCCTAGATTAAGGTTACTTTTCTAAACGTACCGCATACCACTGTAAATATTGTCCCGGCGAACCAACATCCAATTCGCAGCTAGTGTCAAGTAAGTATTGTGCTTGGGCTTCGAGGGAATCAATTTTTTTTAAATCATGCGGTAATTCTTCTTCCCCGAGTTGTTGCAAAGTTTGTTTCAGTTTTTCCAGCAACTCGGTGGAAGTGAGAAACTTTTCTGGTTGATTAGTTTCCAAGACTACATAATCATCTTGTTGGTACATTAAGGGATCTGGCATTTGACTGTAATTTTTATAGAGCTAGATAAAATAACAACACAAGAATGGAAAATACCCTCATAGTGCTAGTGAAGCTAGTAATGGCGGGTAATTTTTATCGACAATGCTAATTGCAACCTAGTATCTGGGAACTATAGATAATAAGACTTTATCCACTGTATCGCGATCGAGTGCTTATTATATCCTCAACGGGGTTCTAACCAGATTAATTAGATATGCATGTAATTCATCTACCAAAACTTTTATTCGTAACACTGAAAGTAGCTGCCAAAGTTAAGCAGATGCTTATAGAACAGAATACAGATTTTTTGACAAGACTTTGTGCGTATAACAGCTTGTCCGAAATTTATTTTCCGCCTTAAAAGTCTTTAAAAATAGCCATACCGCGAATGAAAACGTCACTAACAAGTAATTACGCATCATCTAAAAGCATTTAATCTTACTTGTGCTAGCTTTCGTTTTTAAATAAATTCCTACGGGGAAATTTGAACTTGTGTTCCACCTATAGTCATTTACTCTTAATTACAAATGACAATGGGATGAAAGTAATTTCAAAAATGGCATTAAAGTAATTTCCCTCCCACACAAAATAATTAAAAAAATGCTGTAAAAAGTCTGGAAGTATTCTGACACCCTTTATCGATTTACTTTTAGCTTTACTACTTTAGTATTCTGTAGAACGCAACTCATGTCAGGCATAAGCCCAACTTCTTTTTCTACCAAACCTCCTTTGATTTTGGTGGCTGACGACGATAAAGCCATACGAACATTACTATGTGAATACATGGGCCATGAAGGCTACCGCGTAGTAGATGTTACCAATGGACAAGAATGTTTAGATGCATACATTAACTTAAAGCCGGATTTGGTTCTATTAGATGCATTAATGCCAGTGATGGATGGCTTTACCTGTTGTCACGAACTAATGCAGATTGCTAGAAATAATTTAACTTTAGCTTTAGCAAAATTTGATAGTGAGTCTTATGCAAGCACCAGTGTAATTTCCAAACTGTGGGAACGTACTCCAATACTAATGATTACTGGTTTAGACGATCCAGTGTCGGTAGATCGTGCATTTGGCTCCGGAGCTAGCGATTACGTTACCAAGCCTATTCATTGGGCGGTTTTACGCCAAAGAGTACGACGATTATTGCAACAAGCTCAACTATATAAACAATTAGAAGCTGCCAATCAGGCATTGCAGGAACTGGCTAACATGGATGGCTTGACTGGGTTGGCTAATCGTCGCCGGTTCGATCAGTATTTAAATAATCAGTGGATGAATTTAGCTGGCTCTGACAAGCCACTGTCGCTAATTTTATGCGATATCGATTTTTTTAAACGTTTCAATGATAAATACGGGCACCCAGCAGGAGATTTGTGTTTGCAAAAAGTGGCTGCTGTTCTAAATGGTGCTGCACAAAAAAATCAAGATTTAGTTGCACGTTATGGAGGAGAAGAATTTGCTGTAATTATGCCAAATACTCATGCACCCGGTGCAGTCCATGTTGCAGCTTTAATGCAGTCGGGAGTTCGAGAGCTACAAGTGGAACATTTAGAATCTGGGATTAGCAATTGTGTAACTTTGAGTTTGGGTGTTGCCACCACTATACCGAATTTTGAATCTTCGCCAAGCGATTTAATTTTGGCATCAGATAAAGCACTTTACCAAGCTAAACAAGAAGGTCGCAATCGTATAGTCCTCAGACAGGTAAACTATTAGATGAAAGTGAAAAAGTTAATCCACCCAAGCCTAATTTTTCAAAGCCGACGGCGGGATTTGAACCCGCGACCTATTGATTACGAATCAATTGCTCTACCACTGAGCCACGTCGGCATAAACGGTCTCTAATTATATCATCATGAATTTCATGGTACAACCAAATCCCAAAAATAGCACCTCTAAACCCAAGTTCACCAAGGAGCAATATGCTCGTCTTAAAGCAGAAGCTGCATCTCCTTATCGAGGATTACGAAAGTTTGTTTATCTGAGCTTTGGTGCCTCTGGTTTAATCGGAGCATTCATTTTTGTTTTACAGCTACTAGCTCATAAGACTTCTCTTGAAGTCGGGTTGCCTTCTTTAGCACTTCAATTGGGGGTAGTCGCTTTAATGATTTTTCTTTGGCGTTGGGACAAGGATCCTTCAGAACGCTGAAAAAATGTTACGAAAGTTAGCATAATTTAATAAAAATAAAGTTTATGAGATGAAAAATAAAGAAAATATTAGGAAATCAAATTTACGTTGGCGTTTCTGAGATACTAAATAATGTTGAAACGAGGTCAGCTTATTTAAAGACCTTGAAAATATATAACTTTTCTTTTAAAGGGGTTACTTAATTTAAAAAACCCCAACTTTTATTAAATCGATAGAAAACAAAGCGCCACACTAAGGAATTTAGTGTGGCACTTTTTATGTAATTTTTGCAATAAACCCGCAGAATCAACTAGAGACGTTACATCTACGAGTATTTACAATAAATTATTCAAATTTTCTACAACATATTCTTAATAAAGCGTGTTGAAATTCCTAACTAAGTTAGATTACCTACTCAAAGAAACTTTTTTGGGTTTGCATCGGGGTGGATGGATGAATTGGGCTGCTGTTAGTACTGTTGCAGTGCTACTGTTTTTATTCGGTATTAGTCTGCAAACTTCTTGGCAAGTAGAAAAACTACTGCATCAATTTGGTTCTCAATTAGAAGTGTCGGTATATCTCGAACCCTCAGCGCGTGGGGAAAGGATTGAAACCATTATCGCAAAAATGCCAGAAGTCGCCACAATCAAAACTATTACTAAAGAACAAGCCTGGACGAAATTAGTTAAAGAAATGGGAATATCTGATATTGAAGGGGCTACTCAACAATTAGATGGGAATCCTTTGGTAGATGAAATCAAAGTAAAAGCAATAAATTCTCAAGTAGTTCCAGATTTAGCAACTCAGTTAGCGAAAATACCGGCAGTGGATACAGTACAGTACGTCGATGAAGCAGTTAGGCGTATTGCTCAATTGCACCGGGGTTTAAATTGGGTGACGCTGACAATAACCCTGATTTTGACTTTAACATCAATTGCCGTTACTAGCATCACCATTCGTCTGGTATTAGTAGCGCGAAAACGAGAAATCGAAATTATGCAGTTGGTAGGAGCAACTTCAACTTGGATTTATCTACCCTTTATTCTCCAAGGAACAAGTTTCGGAATATTAGGTGGTGCAGTAGCTTGGAGCTTTATAAGTCTTGTTCAACAGCTTTTAAACAAAAGAATAACGAATCAACCCGAATTTATTCAATTTCTCACCAACGGTTTACAACTTACTTCTTTACAAATCTTATTACTGCCAGTGATTCTTTTAAGCTTCGGTGCAACGGTAGGATTGATAGGAAGTTTGTTTGCACTGCGACGAGTTTAGAAAAGCGGTAATTAGTAATTGGTAATTGGTTAAAAAAAGTTTATGTTTACTAATAACTACTTACCGTTGACTGAATCATGACTTCACAGTGGAATGCCTTATTAAAAAACCTTGGCGAGTGGGAAGGCTCTTTTACTCGCTTATCTTCCGTAGGTGAATTACTGGAAGACAGAAAAAGCGTTGTTTGTTTGGAAGGTTTAAATAATAATCAAACTATTCGTCAAACAATCCGCTTGGGAAAAAATGAAAAAGTTTTAGAATATAGTTCTTTGGGAAAAGGAATCATGTTTTTTGAAAATGGTGCCTTTTCCCAAGGCTCTATTCAATTAGCGCCATTTTCTGAGTTTGGGGCTGAATTTGGCTTAATTAATGGCGAGAGTCGTTTACGTTTGGTACAGCTTTTCGATCGAAATCTCAAGTTAAATACTTTCACTTTAATTCGAGAATATCTTGCTCAGACTCAAATGGTACAACGCCCTGTTTTAACTGTTGATGCTCTTTTAGGTGAGTGGATTGGTGAAGCTATAACTATCTATCCCGATTTTCAACAACCAGATATTTATTCCACCCACATGCATTTACGCCTCGATAATGAGAAATTAGTTCAAAGTCTTAGTTTTGCTAATCGTACTATCACTTCTATCGCTACTATCAAAAACTCTCTTCTATTTTTTGAAAAAAATCAAGTACAGGTTTTACTGCTTCCTGATGGTGCTTCGGTTACTTCTCCCCTACAAGCTCAGTTACGCAAACCTTTGTTTCTAGAAGTTGGTTGGTTAATCAAGCCGAATTTACGTCAGCGAATGATTCGCAGTTATAACGATAAGGGAGAATGGATTAGTTTAACTTTGGTTACGGAAACAAAAAGTTAAATTCTGATACCGCAGTTGACATTGAAGAGAGTCTATGCGCCGAAATTTTCAGGGATACAATTTATTTTTGTAAATTTATAAAAACAAATCAACTAAATATGAAGCGATATTACGATTATTTCAAAAATATTTAGAAATCGTCTAAAACCCAAACATGCTTTTAACGTAGAAGCATATATTGATAATTGAGGTAAATAAAATGATTAACTTACAAAAATATCGCTTTGTATGTACTCTTACCTTTGGAGATGTGTACGGTCAAATAATTGTTTGGCTAATAACAATTACCCTCAGTTTGGCATCAGCTTTAGCATTGATGGGTGCTAGAAGACCAGTTTATGCTTTAGCTACAGTCGGGCTTGTAGTGCTATTATCCTTACCTTTCTTGCTATTTGCATTTGTTACCACATTATTAAACCATATTGAGTTATCTCCTGTAGAAGCAGGAACAGAAATGCAACCAATTCCAGGTAACGTTTCCCAGGAACAACCTGTTACGAATTAAGTTAGGAGTTAGGAGTTAGGAGTTAGGAGTTAGGAGTTAGGAGTTAGGAGTTAGGAGTTAAGAATTATTTCCCCCTCTACCCCTTCTAACCGCTCTACCCCGTCTCCCGAATCTCCCCATCCCCGCATCTCCCGATTGTCCCCAAGATAAGTAACTATATACAAATAGGTTTCTTAAAGTCGGGGGTTAGTAACTGTTATTTAATTTCTACCCATATCTGGAAATATATACCCATTTTGTCCAGATATGGTGTTCTAAAACATCCCAATTACTGTATTAAATGCTACTAAGATAATTTCTAGATTGTAATTTTCATCCGTCCTCACACGCCTAGGGCATCAGTCAGGAAAAACTCCAACCCTTGCTATTATCGCTTCCCAATTAAATATTTAAGAATTAATAATTTTATGATTGATACAACTAATAAATAGTCATTATTATGATATTGTTTAATTTAACATATAAATGAACAATGGCGGAAGTAATAAAAATTATTTGTAATATATAAAGACAAATTATTTAAACTGGCGATGGAAAGACCGCTAACTTGCTTATTTTAAGAAGTTTTATACAATGTTACTCGGATTCAAAACAGAATTAAAATTAAATAATTTACAAAGAACTGTTTTACTCAAACATTGTGGAGTTTCTAGACATGCTTGGAATTGGGGATTAGCATTAACCCGTGCAATATTAGAACATAATTCCACTCTATCAGAGAATAAATTAAAATTTCCTACAGCTATTGATTTACATAAATACTTAGTAGCTTTAGTAAAACCAGAAAATCCTTGGTACTATGAGTGTTCCAAATCTGCACCGCAATCAGCATTAAGAGATTTATCTACAGCTTGGAAACGATGCTTTAAAAAGACTAGTGGTCAACCGCGATTTAAGAAGAAAGGTAGAAATGATTCATTTACTTTAGAGGGAACTTGTAAGATAAAAGGTAATTGTACTATTCAAGTTCCTAAAATAGGAAAACTAAAAACTTACGAGAGATTACCCCAAGTTGATAAAATTAAATCTGTAACTATATCTCGGCAAGCTGATAGATGGTTTATTAGCTTTAAGATTGAAACCCAAATACAAGAACTAAGTAATACAACTGTTATAGGTGTTGACTTAGGAATTAAATCTCTGGCGACTTTATCAACAGGAGAAGTTATAGAGGGTGCTAAATCCTATCGTAAAAACAAGACAAGATTATCACGATTACAGTGGTTAAATCGAAATAAAATAATTGGTTCATCCAATTGGAAAAAGGCTCAAATCCAAATAGCTCGGCTTCATAGAAAAATTTCCAATATTAGAAAAGATACTATTCATAAATTGACTTCATTATTAGCCAAGAACCACGGAACAGTAGTGATAGAAGATTTAAATGTATCCGGGATGATCAAGAATCATAAACTAGCCGGTGCGATTTCTGATATGGGATTTTATGAAATCAGAAGACAACTAGAGTATAAATGCAAGTTGTACGGTTCTAAATTAGTTGTAGTAGATAGATGGTTTCCATCATCTAAAACTTGCTCTAATTGTGGTCATAAAAAAGAAAGCCTTTGTTTAAGTGAAAGAGTTTTTGAGTGTGAAAGCTGTAATTTCACAATCGACCGTGATTTAAATGCTGCAATTAATTTGAGCCACTGCGGTCTTGGGGTCTCACGCCACTTGCTACAACCGAGGAAACCTCGGTGCACGCCGCAGTGGCTCCCCAAGGGTCGCAAGTGGCCTGTGTAAAGCTGTCAGTTAGACAGTTTTGGTCTGTGGATGGGAAGTAGCCGACTACCCCAGTTGACGGGTTCCCATTAAAAATTTTTTAGAAGAAAAAATTTTTAATGGGTTCCCTTGAAGCAGGAAGTAAACGCCAAAATGATATATGTCTAGATTTGTCTAGTTATAGGTAGTTTTGGGTAAGTTTTATGTAACGAAGTCATGTTAGAACACGATGTAATAATTGTTGGTGGTGGATTGGCTGGAAGTCGCGCTGCTGTGGAAATTGCGCGGACTAATCCCAATTTAAGTATTGCTGTAATTGCTAAAACTCATCCAATTCGCGCTCACTCGGTGGCTGCACAAGGTGGAATGGCTGCTAGTCTCAAGAATGTGGATTCTGCTGATAGTTGGGAAGCTCACGCTTTTGATACTGTTAAAGGTTCTGATTATTTGGCAGATCAAGATGCTGTAGAAATTTTAACTAAAGAAGCCCCTGATGTGGTGATTGATTTGGAACACATGGGGGTTTTGTTCTCTCGTTTAGATGACGGTAAAATTGCTCAGCGGGCATTTGGCGGACATTCTCACAATCGTACCTGCTACGCTGCTGATAAAACCGGACATGCAATTTTGCACGAACTTGTGAATAATCTCCGGCGTTATGGCGTACATATTTATGATGAATGGTACGTAATGCGGTTGATATTGGAAGAAGGTGAAGCTAAAGGCGTGTTAATGTTTCGCATTCTTGACGGACAAATGGAAGTAATGCGAGCTAAAGCCGTAATGTTTGCGACAGGTGGTTACGGTAGAGCTTTTAATACAACATCTAATGATTATGCTTCTACTGGTGATGGTTTGGCGATGACAGCCCTTGCCGGATTACCATTAGCAGATATGGAATTTGTGCAATTTCACCCAACTGGCTTGTATCCCGTAGGTGTATTAATTTCTGAAGCAGTGCGCGGTGAAGGTGCATATTTAATAAATTGTGAAGGGGAGCGTTTTATGAAAAATTATGCTCCTTCTCGCATGGAATTAGCACCAAGGGATATTACATCAAGAGCAATTACCCGCGAAGTTCGTGCTGGAAGAGGCGCTCATGCTGATGGTAGTCCGGGAGGTCCCTGTGTGTATCTTGACTTACGGCACATGGGTAAAGAAAAAATTATGAGTCGGGTTCCTTTTTGCTGGGAAGAAGCAAATCGTTTAGTAGGAGTTGACGCGGTAAAGGAACCAATGCCCATACGTCCGACAATTCACTATTCGATGGGCGGTATACCAGTAAACACAGATGGACAAGTTCGCAGTAGTAATGATGGCTTTGTTGAAGGCTTCTTTGCAGCAGGAGAGAGCGCTTGTGTATCAGTACATGGAGCAAATCGTCTCGGTAGTAATTCGCTGTTGGAATGTGTTGTTTACGGACGTAGAACTGGAGCAAGCATTGCTAGATACGTAGAAAATCGTAAATTACCTTCTATCGACGAGCAACGTTATATCAACGAAGCTAAAGAGCAAATTCAAAGTCTGTTAGAACAGCCTGGAGAATATCGGATTAATCAAATACGACAAGAATTTCAAGATGCCATGACAGATTATTGTGGCGTATTCCGCAACGAAGAATTGATGAAACAAGGATTAGAAAGAATCGAGGAAATCCAAAATAATTATTCGCAAATTTATCTAGATGATAAAGGCAGTTGTTGGAATACAGAACTTATCGAAGCTTTAGAGTTAAGAAGCTTGATGATAGTCGGAAAAATGATTATGACATCGGCTCTCAACCGTCAAGAAAGTAGAGGCGCACATTGTCGGGAAGACTTTACTGAAAGAAACGACGAAAAATATTTGCAGCATACAATGGCTTACTATTCCGCAGCCGGAATTGATATTCAATATCGTCCAGTCGCTATTACTATGTTTGAGCCGAAAGAGAGGAAATATTAAACTTGTAGAGACGCGATATAACTCGTTCCTTGACTCTGGCAAGGAATGCATCATTGGAGGCTCTGCCTTTGTTTATATTTGTTGAGGCAGAGCCTCTAGAATTGCATTCCCAGGCTGGAGCCTGGGAACGAGAAAAAACGGGAAAAAGCCTGGGAACAAGAAATATTTTTTATTCGTGAATAGTACCATCCGGCATCATCGCGCCCGAAAGGTTTGCACCATCAAGGATTGCTCCTGCTAAATTAGCATCTTCTAAACAAGCATTTTCTAAATTGGCATCTGTTAAATCAGCACCACGTAAATCAGCTGAGGTAAGATTGGCATCACTTAAATCAGTTTCTTCTAAATATGCTGCACACAAATTTGCTTCTGTTAAATTAACTCCGCTTAGATTTGCACCACTAAGACAGGCTTTAATAAGATTTGTTTTACTTAAATTAGCATGGTGAATCTTCTGTTAAATCAGCCCCAGTTAAATTAATTTCCTTAAAATTTCGTTCTTCTTCTTCATACCTCTGCCAAAATTCCTCAGCACTAACAATTCTTTCCTCACTAACTTGTTCATCTTCTTCGACTTTTATTGATTCAGTGATTTCAACTAAGTGATTTTCTTGCTCGTCATTATCAATTTCAATCGCTTCCTTTCTTTCCACAATCACATCAGCTGAACAATCAAAGTGCTTTTGCAACTCCTCTAATTGTGCTGATAGTTGTAAAACCTTCTCCTGGGTACTTTCTACCCGTGATAATTCCGCTAACTGATTAAATTGTTGCTTCAATTCGTTAAAACAGCGTTTCAGCCAAATAGTATTTTTTCTCCAAATATCTTGTTGCTTTTCAAGTTGCTCTATTCTACAAACCCAAGAAGCTAAATTAGAATTTGAATTTAAAACAGTCATTAAAATCCGCCCGTGCTACAGTGCCTTAAAATACAGGGATGGCAGCAATATACTTGTAGTGCAACCCCATATTTAAATTGCCCAAAATTACAACAACACTCACAAGTTTTGCATTTATTGTGTTTTCAAGAATAAAAATTTATACGGGTTTATTGTTCCCAGGTTCCACCTGGGAATACAGTTCACGAGGCTCTGCCTCGCCCTATTGCTTGAGGCAGAGCCTCAAGAGATGAGTTCCCAGTCAAGAGACTAGGAACCAGTTAAATCTTGTGATCGCGTAGAATATTTATCAAAGCGTCACACACCCTACAAAAATTCTGGCATTACTCTAAAGGTTTTTCTTTACTCATAACTACCAACCAAAAACAACAGTCTTTCTGGTTGAAATTATTTTTTAGCTTCAAATATCATTTCTCGCTTTTCTTAGATTTATTCGTCTTCTTCGGGTTCTTCTTCCATTAAGTCAAGCAAATGACTTACCATTTCATCATCGTCTAAGTCTTCTTCTTGATTGCTAATTACATTATTAACAGGATATATAAATCCGTTATCTCCAACTGATAGCTGACTTAAAGATTGCTGTAATTGTGCTACTTGTGAAGATAGCTCTAGAATTGTCTGCTGCATATTTTGTATTTGATACAATTCCTCTCTACTATTAAAATCTCGCTTTAATTCATCGAGAGAACGCTGTAGCATTAATGTCTTTTCTTTCCACATTCTGTTCTCGATTTCTAGCTGTTTTAATCTAGAGATTAAAGATTCTATATCGCTATTAAAGTTAAAAGTATTCATAAACATATTACTGTAGCTTTTGTGCCTTATAATACAAATTTAAATAAGTAATAGTTAAGCAATTTTATATTTTAATTGCTTCTTGCTGACACCTACAGTAACAAAGATGATAGCGGTAAGGTTGGGATGTTTGTTGTTTTTACGACTTTTCCGTCTTTTAAATTATCCCCAACAACTTTATACCCCTTCTAATGAGAAAATAAAAAGTACAGTTAAGCAATACATCTTTTATTTTAAACTGCGACTGCGACAAAAGTTTTGCCTAACCTATTTTTTACATATGATATGCGAACTATTGCCCAGATAAACGAAAAAATAAACCGTAAAAAGGCGGTAGTTTTAACAGTCGAAGAATTGAAAGCAAAAGTTGCAGAACAAGGCACTGCTAAAACTGCAAAACAAGTTGATGTAGTTACCACTGGCACTTTTGAACAAATGGAATCGAGTGGTGCCATTATTAATCTCGGACATACCGATCCACCAATAAAAATTCGCCGTTGCTGGTTAGATGGGGTACCAGCATATTCCGGTTTCGGTGCAGTAGATTTATATTTAGGTGCTAGCAGCGTTGCCGAACCCTTAGAAGGAGAAACCGGGAGCGGAGGAGAAAATGCTTCCAAGATATTAAAGGGTGGCGGTAATGTTATAGAAGATTTAATTGCAGGTAAACCAGTCCAGGTAAGAGCCCAGGGACAAGTAACTGATTGCTACCCGAGAAACTTTTTTGAAACTACTATTACTCGCGATACTATCAATCAGTTTTATTTATTTAATCCGCGTAATTTATATCAAAATTTTATAGTAGGTGTAAATGGCGGCGAACGTCCGCTTTACACTTATCTTGGTTCGCTGCAACCGCGTTTGGGAAATGCAGTTTATTCCAATCCTGGAGCTATTTCACCTTTGCTGAATGACCCTTATTTAAAGCTTGTGGGTATTGGAACGCGAATTTTCTTGGGTGGGGGAATCGGTTATGTAACTTGGGAAGGTACTCAACATAATCCAATGCAGAAGCGTTTACCTAATGATACGCCGATTGGTCCTGCTGCCACCTTGGCTTTAATTGGTGATGCCAAGCAGATGGAGGCGCGTTGGGTAAGAGGCTGTTATTTCAAAAATTATGGGCCTTCAATAATGTTGGGGGTTGGAATACCGCTACCAGTTTTAAACGAGGAAGTAGTAGAACGTTGCGCTATAGAAGACAAAGATATAGTCGCGCCGATAGTAGACTTTTCAATTCCCCGACGGGTGCGCCCTACTTTTGGTTTGGTTAGCTACACCCAACTCAAATCAGGACGCATCACCATTGACGGAAAAACGGTTAGAGTAGCCCCCCTATCAAGCATATTTCTTTCTCGACAGGTGGCAATTGAATTGAAGCAATGGATTGAGTTAGGTAAATTTACTCTTACCGAACCAGTAGCTCCAATTTCAATGGATAGGTCGTTCCTTCCTCAAGACCGTTGGAAGGAGTTTTAATAATCGTTAGTAGATAGTAGATAGTTGATAGTAGATAGTTGATAGTAGATAGTTGATCGTTGTAAAAGTAACCAACTAACAACTAACAACTAACAGCCAACACTACCCTTCGGGTGGCTTCTGGCGCTTTATGGGTTTAGGAGTAGGTCTATTACTTTGCGGTTTTGGTGTATCTGATGGACCTGCTTTTTTTACAGGACGTGGGGTATCACCGCTATATCGCTTGTTATAAGGTTTACCACCTCCTGGTCTACCACCAGCGCCTCTACGGGGTGGTCTTGCTCCTCCTTTCTTAAACGGAGGTCGGCGTTTCTTGGGTAATTCGGCAATAAATTCAGCTTTTTCTATCACCAAAAGGTCTGCTTCTCGCTGGACTTGGAAGTCCCAGAATTTGCCAACAGCCTTAGTTTCTAACTTACCCGTTAGTTTTAGCTTGAAATATTTTGGTTTGTCGTCAGCTTTGCGAGGTGCTTGCTTGATTTTTACCACCAAGTTACCAGCATCGAAAGATTGGTAAACCACTTCACCACGAACGGAAAAACCACCATCTGGGATTTCTGATGAAGGCGTAAGTTCAACATCTGGCTCTTCGGAGGTTGGAGATGACGAATCATCCGAAACTGATTCTTCATCGGTTTGGGGCAATGACGAATCGGAATCATCTTTGGCTTGACGATTTACAGCCAACTTTTCTGGTTCCCAAACTCCAACGATTTGGAGATGAAGATTGTCATTTTCTTGTCGGGTACGCGGATAAACCACCCAAAGGTGGTCTTTTTCTAAATCCAGATGGTTTTTAACCAAACTCATGATTCGTCCTAAAAGAACGGCATCGAGTTCTACATTATCTGGAGTAACCAACGCACCTTGAGTAAATTGTTCGCTGGTAGGAGCGTAACGACCGCGAACCAAGCCGATTGCTCGGTATTGCATTGGTTCCGAAGGCGGAGGAATTGGTTGCTGCCTTGCGGTATCGTTAGCTTTCTCGGATTCGCTTTCGCTTACAGTTGAGTTAGGTTCCCCAACAGTTTGATTGTTATCTTTACTATCAGCATTAGAAGATGGTTCTAAGCTGTTATCTTGCGCTTCCATAGAAGAAGCAGATAAATTGGAGGACTCGGACGATTCAGAAGACGGCATCAGGTCGGAATTCATAAAAACTCCTTGCGGCGGAGACACATCCCATATGGGACTTTACAAAGGCTTCTCTCAAGAGTATTTGTAAGCGTGTTAGGTGGAGATATTTCCAACTTTCACAACTGAAAACAAATAAATTCTATGAGATGTGAGATATTAGTGTTGCGAAGTTTCGCATTTGAACACTATAAGGTGTAATTTAGCGCCTTTACACTAGGAACAAAAGCATACCATAGCTACAATTTCAGACTATTCCTCCTAAAGTCGTCATTTGAGATACGGCAAAAAAGCGCGAGTATTTGTTATAAAGTTCACAAGCAATACACGGTATTCCGTAAAGTTTTAAGAATTTTTTGTTTTTCAATTTCCCGATGCAAAGTTATTTCATTCAAAGTAAAGGATGGTGAAGGTGTCTCAAGGTCGTAATCGCTGGTTTGTGAAAATCGTACTGATATTAGCTGTTATTGCCCTTGTGGGTGGTTCAATGGTTCCTATAATAGCGGCTTTCAATGATTCTCAACAGTCGGGTAATACTCCCACAGACACGGGTAACTCTGCTTCTGAACAAAAAGCAAAGCTAGAACTGACTGCAAAGGGTTACGAACAAGTTTTAGAACGAGAACCAGAGAACCAAACAGCACTCCAAGGCTTGTTAGAAGCTCGTCTACAGTTACTTCGATTCGGACAAGGTGATATCAAAGGGGTAATTAATCCTTTAGAAAAGTTATCAAAGCTTAACCCGGAAGAAACAAGATACGCCGTACTATTAGCCCAAGCTAAGCAGCAAACCGGTGATAAAGAAGGAGCCGCTCAAGCTTACCGTACTGTTTTAGAAACAAAACCAGGAGACTTACCAGCTCTACAGGGTATGGTAACGCTTCTGTTGGAGCAAAAACGTCCTGAAGCTGCTATTGGTTTATTACAGGAAAGTTTAAATAAAGCGGAGAAAGCAAACAAAATAGAACCCAACAGCGTTGATACTACAGCGGTTCAAGTTCTATTGGGTAACGTTTACGCCAAAGAGAAACGATACGCTCAAGCAATGTCAGCTTACGACAAAGTAATTAAGAATGACCCCAAAGACTTCCGCCCCGTTTTGGCAAAAGCTATGGTTTTAAAAGACCAAGGTAAAACTGAAGAAGCAAAGCCTTTATTTACCAAAGCTGCCTCTTTAGCCCCCGCCCGCTATAAAGACGAAATCAACAGACAAGCAACTAGCGTTTCTCCTACTCCAACTCCTGAGGCTTCGGCTTCACCATCTAAGGCAGAATGACGGGAATGGGGAGATGGATAGACAAGAAGAGGGGCTGAGGGGATAAAAATTCATCACCCTTTACTTGGGACTTGCGACTCGAAACTATTCCCAATGCCCCATGCCCAATGCCCCATTACCAATTCCCAATTGTCTAAATTCCTTGAATAGCTGCGAATATGCCGAATACGATAAACAAACATCCACCGGCGGCGGTTAATTGACGTTCGGTAATTTGTCCGGCTAACATTCGCCCGGAGGTAACCGCGATCGCGGCGCAAATGGCATGTCCTAATATGGCTCCAATGCTGACTCCAATCGGGTTATTCTCTGCGGCTAAAGCAATAGTTGCTATTTGAGTTCTGTCTCCCCATTCGGCGACGAAAACTAATACAAAGGCTTCCAGTAAAATTGCCCCAATATTTTTTTGGTATTTTATCTGCTTTTCTGCTTTTTCTACTACTTCTTGGGCTTCTCCGACAACAACAACATCACAAGTTTCGTCGGACATTTGAGTCGAGTCGTAAAGTAGTTTAATTCCGAAAATTACAAATAAGGCGATTTCGGCATAATGAATATAAATATCTGGTAGTAATGAAGCTGCTTGTCCCGCTCCAACTGATAGCATCGTCATTGCTGCTAAAGCTGATATTGCACCTGCAAAAACCAGCCTACGAGAATGCTGCATTGCCAAAATCATGGCTATAAAAAAGGTTTTGTCCCCGATTTCGGAAACTGTTATTAGTAAAAAACCTGAAATAAAAGCTGTTAGCACTGATATCTAAAATCTAAACCAGCCCGGACAATAACTTATTATAAATGCCTCTCGGGATTTTAGGAAAAATTTATCGGAGGGAATAGGTAATTAGTAATTGGTAATTGGGGAATTGATGATAACTGTTCACTGTTCACTGTTCACTGTTCACTGTTCACTGTTCACTGTTTACTGTTGACTAATTTTTTATCTTAAATACGTTATTTTTATTTTTGATTTCAAAAAAATTTATCTGTCTAGGTTTATCAATATACTTACTGATGATAATTGGTACGATGAATAATCTAAAATTACATTAAAATTAATCTTTTTTGACGTTTTCATCTTCAATATTTTCCTCAAGTACTGGCTGTTCATTTTCAATTGTCGCAGGTTCTTCAGATGTATTAATTTCTACATTATCTGCAACAATAACGCATTCAGCTTGTGTTTGTGGCTTTAGATTCCATTGATCTAAAACATCTTTAACTACTATTTCCTGAGCCCAGATTTTTACGACTACGGTTAAAGGTAAAGCTAGAAATAATCCTAAAAAGCCGAAAAAAGTGACGAAGAATAACTGAGATATTAAAGTTACTGCTGGTAGTAAAGAAACTTGCCGAGCCATTACTATCGGCGTAATAAAATTACTTTCTGCCTGCTGAATAAAAAAGTATAGAATCAACACGCCAACTGGTTTCCAAGGCGAATCTAAAAGAGCGATCGCCATTGCTGGTAATACGCTCAGGGTGGGACCTAAATTCGGAATCAAGTTTAAAAATCCGGCTAACACTCCTAAAGCTAAAGCCGAACGTACTTGTAAAACAGTTAAGCCGAGTACGCTTAAAAGTCCGACTAAAAACATGGCGATAGAAGCACCCGTTATCCAGCCTTCTAAAGAAATTTCACATTCATCTAAAATTCCTTCTACTCTTTTTCGGTAAAATGAAGGAAAAAGCCTGACAAATAATTTACGATAAGACAAAGGATCTGCAATAAACATTCCTGTTAAAACTAAAACAAGTAAGATTTTTAATATTACTTCCAAAGAACCAGAAACTAACGCAAAAGTACTTTCTAAGCCACTATTTATAAATGGCTGGGCTTGATCTAAAAGACTATTTATATCTGGTATGGATGGAATTACTTGGCTGGGAAGTTTCGCTCTTAATTCTAAAAGCCAAGCATTTAACCTTACTAAAGCTTTAGGAATTTGATTGCTCAATTCCTGGAATTGGTCTACAAAAGGTGGAACAATCAACCAAAAGAAGCCAATTACTCCTACCAAAAAAATAGTAATTGAAAGAAGTTTAGCAAAACCGCGTCTTATGCCTAAACGTTGAAGCCTTCGAGCCAATCTATTTAAAGTAGTAGCTAAAACAACTGCGGCAAATATAAGCAAAAGTACTTCTTTTATTTGCCACATTATATACAAAGAAACAATTAAAGCAATTAAACCAATCCATTGTCCCAAATTCACGCTGAAACTCCTGACTTAAGGCAAATTATTATGTACTGATAGTCTTGTTAGATTAGCTGATATTAGCTACTTATGCCTAAGTAATTCTAATCAACTTTTTGTGTTTTAGATAGTTGCCATAATAAAATAATTGCCATAATTAGATTTGGTAACAACACAATAGTCAAAGCATTCACTGAGGTTTCCGGAATTGAGAAACTCGGAGCAAGATATTTAATAAAAAATGAAATAGCTACGGAAAGAAGCAGAACTTTCAAAATAAATGTAAATTGATTTTTCATTTACTGTACGGTTATACACCTATATAAAGGTAGGGTAGTTACTAATAACTCTTTTTGGCAAGTTTCTACAATAAATCATATAAAGCAAAAACTAATTGGTATTTTATATCGCTAATTGACTAATGTATATTTTCCCTTGGTAATACTTAAATATATGTTAAATATATTTTAAGTATACAAGTTTATAATTATTGGTTTGTGGTTGATGTGGATAGAGACTTATCGGTAGAGAAAAGCATTAAAAACTAGGTGATTAAAAGGGAACATCCAAGAGGGAATTTAGATAAATTACTAAATGAGATTTGCAAATGCAGGCTTTATTTTATTGCCTTATGCATCTCAAAACACAATATTTTGACTTTTCCCGGTTGCTTATGATTCTTTATTCCTCTGCATTCATAGTTTGGTGAAAATATCTGCTGTCATATTTTTTTAATCGACAATAAGGAAAAAAAATGCCTGTTGACAATAAAAATAAAAGTCCGATGAAGCCACCGAAAATGCGGCAGTTTGGCAGCAGCTTATTTATTTTGCTGACTTTGCTATTATTGCTTAATTTTATCGTACCCAGTTTTTTCGCTCCGGAATATCCTCAAGCTCCTTATAGTGAATTTATCGCTCAAGTGCAAGCAGGAAAAGTCGAGCGGGCTATTATTGGAGGCGATAGCATTCAATATGAAGTCAATTCTGATGATGTTTTCGGCTCAGGTGGCAAACAGGTGTATACAACTACGCCTATAGCCCTAGATTTGGATTTACCCAAAATCCTTCGAGATAATAATGTGGAGTTCGCTGCACCACCTCCAGACAACAATGGTTGGATTGGCACTCTTTTAAGTTGGGTGATTCCTCCTTTAATTTTCTTCGGTATCTGGGGATTTTTAATGCGCCGTCAAGGTGGTGCTGCGCTCACGGTTGGTAAAAGCAAGGCTCGGATTTTTTCTGAAGGTAGCACTGGAGTACAATTCAGCGATGTTGCTGGAGTTGATGAAGCTAAAGCAGAATTGGAGGAAATAGTTGATTTCCTGAAAAATGCTGATAAATATACTCGTTTGGGAGCGAAAATACCTAAAGGTGCTTTATTGGTAGGACCTCCAGGAACGGGTAAAACGCTGTTAGCGAAAGCGATTGCCGGGGAAGCAGGTGTTCCTTTCTTTAGTATCTCTGGTTCCGAATTTATCGAGTTATTTGTCGGTGTGGGTGCAGCAAGAGTCCGGGATTTATTTGAACAAGCCAAAAAACAAGCTCCCTGTATAGTTTTTATCGATGAATTGGATGCTTTAGGTAAATCTCGGGGGGGTGCTAATGGAATTATGGGCGGTAACGACGAACGGGAACAAACCCTTAACCAGTTACTTACCGAAATGGATGGTTTTGATGCCAATACTGGTGTAATTATTATTGCGGCTACCAACCGTCCGGAAGTACTCGATCCTGCATTGCGTCGTCCAGGACGTTTTGACCGCCAAATTGTCGTAGATAGACCTGATAAGATTGGCAGAGAAGCTATTTTGAAGGTTCATGCTCGTAATGTTAAGTTAACGGGAGATGTGGATTTAGCAACAGTGGCTATTCGGACTCCGGGATTTGCTGGAGCAGATTTAGCCAATTTGGTGAATGAAGCTGCATTATTAGCAGCACGGCAAAATCGGGATGGGGTAACTTTAGCGGATTTTAACGAAGCTATCGAGCGATTGGTTGCTGGTTTAGAAAAGCGTTCTCGTGTACTAAATGAGACTGAGAAAAAGACTGTAGCCTATCATGAAGTTGGTCACGCTATAGTTGGTGCTTTGATGCCGGGAGCCGGTAAAGTAGAGAAAATATCAGTGGTTCCTCGCGGTGTTGGTGCATTGGGTTATACGATACAAATGCCCGAAGAAGACCGCTTTTTGATGATTGAAGACGAGATTCGCGGACGAATTGCCACTTTATTAGGTGGACGTTCCGCAGAAGAGATTATTTTTGGTAAAGTATCTACTGGTGCTTCCGACGATATTCAGAAAACTACAGAATTAGCCGAAAGAGCGGTTACTTTGTACGGAATGAGCGATAAATTGGGACCAATTGCATTTGAGAAAATGCAGCAGCAATTTATCGAAGGTTATGGAAACTCCCGTCGTGCGGTGAGTGTAGAAGTAGCAAAGTTAATTGATGCTGAAGTCAAGCATATGGTAGACAATGCCCATCATATTGCTTTGAGTATTTTGCATCAAAACCGTGATTTGTTAGAAGAAACTGCAATGGAATTATTAGAAAAAGAAATTCTTGAAGGTGAGAAATTGCGGGCAAAACTTCGACAAGCAATAGCACCAGAAGAGTTAGAAGAGTGGTTAAGAACGGGTAAATTATCGGAAGATATTGTTTTGATGCAAACTACTTTATAAGTTTTGACAACGGATTGAAGTTTAGCGATACGCTGCAAAGGGTGTATCGCTTTTTTTTGTTTATATAGCAGTTTTCAGTTGAATCCAATAAACTCGAAACCTTTCCCCTCTCCTTAGTAAGGAGAGGGGTGCCCGTAGGGCGGGGTGAGGTATAAAACTGTATTTCACTCAAACCAAATTCGCTATATTTTTAACGCTTTAATTTTCTGTGGAGTAAATAGGTATATTTATTGAGAATCTTTGATTATTTTGTAGTGAAAAGGAGTAAAAATTCTGGAGTCATCAAAGGAGGTGATTAATTAAACTTGAATTTAAGAAATTTATATAAAATCTATACAAAATGTCCGTACTTCTGATTAAGCAATATCATGCAGAAGTAGAGAAAATTGTCTCTTACGGTGGTTCTCGCAAGGAAACTTCTATTCGGGTTGCTTTTCAAAATCTTTTAAATGAATATTGTAAATCACGGGAATTTAGACTTATTCCAGAATTGGATTATAAAACTGCTGATGGAAAAGTTGTTTATCCCGATGGAACTGTTAAAGATGCCCTTCGTTTGGATTGGGGTTATTGGGAAAGCAAAGATAAATACGATAATTTAGATTTAGAAATTGAGAAAAAATTAATCAAAGGCTATCCAGATAGTAACATTCTGTTTGAAGATTCTCAGACAGCAATTTTAATTCAGGGTGGTAATGAATCGATGCGGGTTCCGATAAAAGATGCGGAAGCGTTAGATGAAATTATTACCACTTTTATAAATTATATTCGTCCGGAAGTTAAAGATTTTCGCGAAGCTATCGAGGTTTTTAAAGAAGATTTACCGACTATTTTAAAGGCTTTGCGAGATTTGATTGATAGTCAAGCTGAAACTAATTTAAATTTTCAAGAATCTGTAAATAAATTTTGGGGAATCTGCAAGCAATCAATTAATCCGGAAATCAATTTATTAGATGTTCGGGAAATGATGATTCAGCATATTTTAACAGAAGATATTTTTATGAGCGCAAACGCAGAACATCTGAAGACTTAGGCTTTGATATTAAGTGGGATGCAGAATTAAAAAGATATCTTGAACGCGACATTAACAAAAAGTTTGATGAAAGTTCGATAGTTAAAAGTACTTATAGACCATTTATCAAAAAATATCTTTATTTTGATAAGCATTTTAATGGAAGAACTTTTCAACTACCTCAAATTTTTCCAATTCATCACAATGATAACAAAGCAATTTGGATCAAATCAGGAGTTGATGCAGCTGATTTTTGTATTGCTATTAAACATATACCTGATGTTTTAACCTTACGCAACTGGCATATTTTTATCGTAGGGTGCTGTGACACTTTGAGAATTTTTGAACATAGTAATAACCTTTGTAGTGTCACGCACCAACAGACATTGTGACAATTGCGTAAGTCCTGGTAATTTCAAATCAGTTTGTTATGTGTGGTAAAGTATCGTAACCGTCGCACACCCTACAAAAATCAAAAGACTGGGGTGGAAAACTCAGGAGAATATTGGAGAAAATCTATCATATTCTTTTAGGTTTATGGTGCGTGACGCTAATTTCAAATCAGTTTGTTATCGGTGGTATAGTATCGTAACCGTCGCACACCCTACAAAAATTAAAAGACTGGGGTGGAAAACTCAGGAGAATATTGGAGAAAATCTATCATATTCTTTTAGGTTTATGGTGCGTGACGGTAATTTCAAATCAGTTTGTTATCGGTGGTATAGTATCGTAACCGTCGCACACCCTACAAAAATCAAAAAATAGAATAATCTTAATTTATATCCGGAATCAATATCACTAATATTAAGTTCTAAATTGATAGTAGTGAGTAATTGGTAATTTGTAATTGGTAATTAATCAAGCTATGCTTAACCTCTCCGCCAAATTTTAATAGTTTTATCCAAACTTCCACTTACCAAAACATTTCCTTTATCAGCAAAAGCTACAGCAGTTACAGTATCAGTATGCCCTGCAAAAGTACTTAATAATTCCCCCGTTTCTAAATGCCATAATTTAATAGTATTATCGGCACTGCCACTGGCTATAATTTGCTCATCTTTACTTAAAGCGACTGTACATACTCCATCTTCATGCCCTTTGAGAGTACGAATTAATTCCCCTGTTTTTAAATGCCAAATTTTAATAGTTTTATCCTTACTTGCACTCACAAGAATTTTTGTGTCTTTAGTCATAGCTAAGGAAGAAACTATATGAGAATGACCTGTAATACAATGCTGTAATTCTATATCTAGACAAGATATCTGCTTCTTAGTCGAAATTCTCCAAACTTTTATTTTACGATAGCTACCTGTAACTAAAATTTTTGCATTTTTACTGAAAATAAGAGAGTGAGCGGCGGTATCTTCTAGAGAGAGGCTGACAGCAACTTGACGCTCAGTTATATCCCAAAAAAGAATTTTGCGATCGTCTCCACCAGTCGCTAACATTCTACCATCGAGTGTAAAGGCAACGCAGCGCACGATACCATTATGTTTGTGCATGATATCAATTAAGTCTTTAGCGCCCAAATGCCACATTTTAATTGTAGAATCAGCCCCACCACTAGCTAAAGTTTGTCCGTCAGGGCTAAAAGCTAAATAATTGATTTCATCTACAAATCCGGTGCGAAGCCAAGGATATTCCGATAAAGTCGCAATTGAATCGCCATTCTTTAAATTCCAAAGCTTTATTTCTCCTCTACTTCCACTGGCGATTAAAGATTGTGAAGTTTTTTTATTTTGAGGTTGTAAAGCAATACAGTTAATCCCTTTAATATGTCCGAATAAAGTATGGGAACATTGCCACTCACCAGTTATACTTTGCAGAGGATGATTTGCTGAAAGAGTTGAAATTACGTTTGCTTGCTCAATATCATCAACAGATTCCGACAAATTTTGTTGATATTTAAGTAACTTTAAATACCAAGATAATCCACCAGAATAAAGCAATTGACTCGCCTTCACATACATATACGAACCATTAAATTCAAGTTGATTCGTCGGCAAAAAACCCGATATTAATACTTCTTTTTCATATCCTCTTTGTGTAGAACATGGAAAAAACAGGCATATAAAAAATAAAATATGATAGTTTGTTATATCTTCTTGAGTAACACTCCAACGCGCTTTGTCTTTTTTTATACTATTAAAACTTTCCGAATCAGCAAGGCAAACTCGGATTTTAATATCGGGATTATTGGCAAGCAAAAAAGAAAATTTACTTTCACCTCGAAGATTCCCTTCTTCATCTAAATCAATATTGTCTAAAGCCTGTTTAGGTATCTTTTTCACCAATCTACTAAAACAGCCTTTCATTACCTCATCAACAATTAACTCTCGCAAGAAATAATCTTCAGCTTGATTTTGAAAGTAGGTTACAAAAGGTATAGCCCATTCCGAATCTTCGGGATATTCTGATGGAATTGGTGGTGGATTTCGAGCTAGTATTTCTGCTTGTAAGCGGGCATTATCAAGGATTGTCCCTAAAGTTTCACCCCAAAATGGCATATATTCTCGATGAGAACCTTTTACATTACTTTCAAGTAAAGTAATTTCATAAGTCTTTGTTTTTTTAATTCGCTCAAGAAAGTCAGCTTGTTGAGCTTTTAGTAAGTTGATAGAGTTTACATCCATACCTTGAGGCACAATCATAAATAGTAATCGTTTATTTAAAGCAAGCCAATTGTTCCTCGCTAATCAAGTAAAAATTATCAACATCCATGTTTCTTCACCATAAATCAAAATAATTTTGTCTATCTTTAATACAGATAATCGAATACAAATAGTATTTCAGGAATTAAGGTAACATAATAATGGATTTTATAGGCAACCACTAAGATTTATTTTCAAATTCATGAAATTTATTTTAGATTATTTAGTTATGGTGGAAATGAATTATAGCTAAACTGGAGAGATTGTGTAGTTTGCTGGTTTATTTAGAAATTTTCTCTAAATCTTCTGTAGCGACGATTGTTTCCAAGAAGGCTACTCTTTCTTCTAGTTGCTTTACCTGAGAATTCTGATTTTCTCCACTCCACACAGCAAAAGTGGCAACTGCTGCCCCTATAATTGCAGCTAGAGGTAAAATTGCACCAGTTTTTGTCACAATTACAAGAGGAATGCAAATTGCTAACATTCCCGCACTAACTCCCCAAATTACTGATGTTGCTGCTACTCTTCCAGTCTTTTGGAGTTTTTCGGATTCTTCTTGTAACTGTTGGCTCATAGGTTTTTTGATAGTTTAGCAGAGCAACGCTTAAAACAAGACAAAAAATATGGGGAGTGTCAAAGGAGCGTTAGAAGGAAAACTGCATCGCTTTGGATTCACTGCGGTTGTTTGTGCCATTTGTACTGCACTATGATTATCACCCGGTGCACCCTTTCCCGGCTCAGCTAAACCTGGATTTCATGGTAAAGTTTGTTTTTCTTGGTTACTCATAATATAGTTATTACCCATTTTGCTTTAAAACACAAACAATCACTTATCGTGACAATTTGTTATTTAAATATTTAATTATTTACAAAATTATTGCGATGTGCATTCAGGTTTGCTCTTTCCAGAGTCATTATTTTGTTTAGTCTTTAGGGAATAGATTTTTTATCTTGAACTAGTGAACATGTGGTTTTTCATTCGCAACCCCGTTATTTAATTTTAGATAGTTCAGAGAAACCAAAAAAAGATATATTGAAAATATCACCTACAATCTAATACATTAAATTTATATGACTACTCGTTATATCTTTTTAGCTGGGGCAAGTCGCGGCGTTGGTAGAGAAATTGCCAACTGTTTGACAGCACAAAATCTACAAGTAAAAGCGCTTTTAAGAACTGAAGAGAAGCGCCAAGAATTAGAAGCAATGGGCATTAAAGTAGTTTCAGGAGATGCTTTAAATGTAGATGATGTAGAAAGTGCAATTTTGGGTGAAGAATCTATTGATACAGTTATTAGTACTATTGGTGGAGTTCCGAAAGATAGCGAAAGGGCTGATTATTTGGGTAACAAAAATCTGATTGATGCCGCAGTCAAAGCAGGTATAAAAAAGTTTATTTTGATTTCCTCAATTGGTAGCGGTAACAGTGCAAATGCCATACCTCCCCAAGCATTGGAAACCCTAAAACCTGTTTTAATCGAAAAAGAAAAAGCCGAAAACCACTTAATTGCCAGCGGATTAACTTATACAGTAATTCGCCCCGGTGGTTTAAAATCCGAACCAAGTACGGGAAACGGAATCTTAACCGAAGACCCCAAAATTGCTGGTACAATTCATCGTGCAGATGTAGCGCAATTAGTTTGTAAAAGTTTAAATTCCGAAAAAACTAACAACAAAATTCTTTCAGCCATCGATGAAAATATGATTTACGGACAACCAGAATTTGAAAAATTAGATTTAGTTAGTGGTTAGTTGTTAGTTGTTAGTTGTTAGTGGTTAACTGCTAACTGTTGACTGTTAACTGTTGACTGTTAACTGTTGACTGTTAACTGTTCCCTGATTCCAGTTAATTGACAGAATACAGTCCTTTTTCTTGCTCCATCTAACTCAAAAAATAATACTGATTGATAAGTTCCTAAAGCTAATTTACTATCAACAACGGGAATAACCTCACTGCTACTTAACATCATTGCCATTAAGTGGGAATGAGCATTCCGAGGTTCATCTGGTGGAATATTTTCTCTTAAATGCAAGTCATTGTGTAAATATTTATCTGAATCCGGCGCTAACTTTTGTAAAAATGTTTTGACATCTTGCAATAATCTTTCTTCATTTTCATTGATAGCTAACGCAGTAGTTGTATGACGAGAGAATATCAAAACTTGACCGTTTTTTATTTCAGTTGATGAAATAATATCCTGGATTTGCGGCGTTATATTGTGGATATTAATGCCTTCCGTAGTTTCAATTTCTATTATCTTGTTAGTTATCAGCATTTTGAATTGGGGATTGGGAATTGGTAATTGCTTAATAGAAATAATCGAATAAAAAAAATCACAGTAAAATTATTCATCTATAATCTTACCTGCCGGGGAATGCAATTCCCCGTCTAATAGCAAAAGTCCATTAAAAGGACTAAAAAGACTTAATTCTTAACTTTTAACTTTTAACTCTTAACTGTTAACTGCTCACTGTTAACTGCTCACTGCTCACTGTTAACTGTTAACTGTTAACTGATACAACCCATTCACCAATCTTTCAATTCCTTCCTTCGCGGTTTCTTTTTGCAACGCTCCGTAAGCAACTCTTAAATAACAACCTTGATTCATCCCAAACGTAGTTCCCGGAAGTACTGCTATCTTATATTCATTTATTAATCGTTTTACTAATTCAAAATCATTAATTTGACTTTGAACTTTTAAAAAGAAATAAAAAGCACCATTAGCAGGTGTAATTTTACAGATACCTTCAAGGCTTTTTAAAGATTCAATTACTAATTCTCGTACTTCTGCAATTTTTTGAATATTATCTTTTAAATATTCTGGTTGTGCTTGTAATGCTCCTAAAGCTGCATATTGAGATACTACAGGTGGACAAATTAAGTTTGTATCTTGAACCTTTTTTACTGCTGTAAGTAAGTGTTGCGGAATCACCATGTAACCGATGCGCCAGCTTGCAAAACCGTATGCTTTGGAAAGGCTAAATAAGGATATTGTATGGTTGCTGCTACCAGCAAATGAACCAGGAGAAATGTGTTTTACTCCATAGGTAAAATATTCGTAAGCTTCATCGCTGATGTGATAAATATCTCGCTGACGACAAATATTATTAACTTGCTGTAATAACTCTCGCGAATATACCGCTCCGGTTGGGTTGTTGGGGGAAATTGTTACTACTGCTCGAGTTTTTGGGGTAATTGCTGCAAGAATTTTATCCGGTTGTAACTGATAATTTTCATCCGTTTCTACCAAAACTGGATGACACCCAGTCATAGCGATCGCCATTTCGTGATTAAAGTAATATGGCGTATTTAAGATTATTTCGTCGCCAAAAGAAGTAATAGCAAGAATAGAATTCATAAATGCCATATTACTTCCTGCTGTGACAACAATACGATTTTCTTCGTTGATTTGAATATCGTTAAAAGCTGTTAATTTTTCTCTGAGGGTATTTATTAAAGGGGGAATTCCCTCAACTGCTTGATATAAATGATTTTTTGAATTAGCAAGAAACCGAGGTAAAAATTCCATAGCTTCCGAAGGTGGAGAATAAGAAACAACACCTTGCCCTAAAGAAATAGTACCCGGAGAATTTTTGATTAATTCTCCAACGACGGGGATTATCGGTGATTGTACCGATTCCATGCGAGAGATAAGCTTCATTCGATTTTAGATTCTTGTTTTTTGAAAGTTACGGGCTTGCAGAATTTAAAGGTTTTTATAAATTATATTCTCTCGTAAAACTGGAAGCATTATTTAGGTAGACAAAAGAAAAGCTTCATACTTGCTGCCCAAAGATTGAGCAATGATATTGTCAAGCCGTAACACACCCTCAAATCTAAACCTTTGTGGTACAGAAAAGGCTCGTATAACTAAAAATAAACTCTAAAAATCCCTATCATTCAAAAACCCGGCTTTTTGAAAATACTGAGTTTATAAATAGTTAAAAAAATAAAAAATACTACATAAAAATATAGGAACAATCTCAAAAAGATAGCGTCATCAAAAGGCTTAATATTATAAATTATACCTGTTGAAAGATTATTGTGGAATCTCAATAATTATTTTATAAAATTCTCAATACCCCATGCCCAATGTCCAATGCCCTAGCCCCAAATTAATATTTTTTAGAAACAATTTAGAAACAAAATTATTATCTTCGCGTCATAACATAAAGTCTCAAGACTAAAGGAATTATCTTATGACTGGCTTTCATCGTTGGAAATCTGGAACCGCTGCATTTTTGGCATTAAGCATTACAACTGCTGCGGCTGCACCTATCTTAATCTCAACCCCTGCTACCGCACAAGCAATTTTCGGACAACAATCAAGAGGAATTTCCATTCCTGAAGGGGTAACACTCCCCGTTACTTTTGACAAAGAAAAAGTTGTTGTCACACCTGATGAAACTTCCGATTTAACTTTAACAGTTGCAAGAAATATTATTGATAGCAACCGTAACATATTAATCCCTCGTGGTAGCGAACTTGTAGGAAGATTAGAACCAGCAACTTTCAACGGTGAAAAAGGTTCTCAATTCGTTGCTAGACAGTTGGTTTTCCCCGACGGTAAAAAGCAGAATATTGATGCAACTTCTGCGGTAGTTACTAATAAAGAAACAATAAAACGAGGTGCTAGTACGGATAGAGTTTTAACAGATGCAGCTTATGGTACTGCTGCTGCAACTGTAATTTCATTGATAACTGGAAATAATAAAATTGAAACCCTAGAGCCTCTAGCTGGTGCTGCTGCGGGTGCCATAGCAAGTATTTTACTCAATCGCAAACAAGTAGAGGTGGTAGTTATCAACCCTCAAAACGATTTAGATGTCACCTTGCGTTCTAATTTATTACTATCTCGCTTTTAGGAACAATTTAGCAACACATTTATCATTTCATCTTAATTAAACGCCATCGTCACTTCAAAAGCTTAAGTGTACGGTGGCTTGTTTTTTGGAATCAGGTTGTAGCATTGGATATACATAAATATTCATAACTCTTAACTATTGACACCAAGTCCGGTTAATTACTTACGATATAACCCTATTGAAAAGATAGCGGTTATTAGGAACATAACCTTTTATTCATTACTCATTACTTATTACTCATTACTCATTACTCATTACTCATTACTCATTACTCATTACTCATTACTCATTACTCATTACTCATTACTCATTACGCCCGCCCCCACAGATATGATAACTGTTTAACTGGACATGATATGACTTCTAGCTCTTAACTATAAATCCTAAATCCCGGATAATTGTGCATGGGAAAATGCCAATAACACGATTGACTCAAAATATAAAATTTAAGTATTCCTGATATTCAAATTGATTGACTGTATAAAAACATGTATAGGGGCTACAAACGAACTTTATTGAGTAATTCACTCAGTTTATTCAGCTTTACATAGTATTACTCAAAAGCAATCAAACAGTAAATTAGTTACTCGAATCAATTTCAGTAATACGGAGTGACTGTCAGCAAAAATGACACAATGCTTAACATACTGCTAAAAGCATTGTCTATAACTGACAGCATATTAGGGCTATAAATATACTGAAGTAAAATTAATTTATTTCAAACAAAGACATGAAAATATACGGAACTTTTTTTTTGATAAAGCAACTATTATATTAACCGCACGTCTAACTTAATCGAATATGAACAGTCTAGATATAGGGAGTTTTATTGCTTAGATTAATTTTAAAAAATATATCTACAATAAAGGCTAAAAAATAATATAACTCGGAACATTTAATCTGAGAATTTGTCAAACTGTTTAACAGGAATAAACGAAATTGTTGGGGATAAAAATCAATGTCTAATCTAAATCGTTGGAAATCAAAATGTGCTGCATTTATGGCTTTAGGTGTTACAACAGCTGCTGTTGCACCTTTAGTTGCACCCACACCCTCATTTGCTCAAACTAGTTTCTATGATGTTTCATCTAACTATTGGGCAGCACCTTTCATTCAAGAATTAGCACAAAGAGGAGTTATTGCCGGATTCCCTGATGGTAGCTTCCGTCCAGACGCACCGGTAACACGCTCTCAATTTGCGGCTATGATTCGCAAAGCTTTCAACAAAAACCAAGAGAGACAGCCAATTAACTTTGTTGACGTTTCATCTAACTATTGGGCTTACAGTGCAATTCAAGAAGCTTATAGTACTGGTTTCTTGTCTGGATATCCTGGTAGAGTTTTCCGCCCTACTCAAAATATTCCTCGCGAGCAGGTTTTGGTGTCTCTTTCCAACGGTTTAGATTATGTTGCCAGCGGTAATGTTCAAAGCACTTTGGGATATTACAATGACAGCTATAACATCTCTAATTATGCTCGCAGCCCCATCGCCGCAGCGACTGAAAAGCGACTAGTTGTTAACTATCCCAATACTAAATTCCTCAGCCCCAAAGGAACTGCAACCCGCGCAGATGTCGCAGCTTATATTTACCAAGCTTTGGTTAGCACCAAACAAGCCAACGCCATTACCTCTCCTTATATCGTCGCTATTGGTAATCCTCCTGCCGATAAAGATCTAATTGTGACTATCCCCGAAGGAACTGTTCTTCCTGTCAAATATGACAAAGCCGAAAAAATCATGGTAACCAAAGATGAAACAGCGCCTTTGACTTTAACCATCTCTCAAAACGTAATTACCGACACGGGAAATTTAGTTATTCCCGCAGGTTCTCGTGTTGTAGGTAAAATTCAACCTGCAAACGGTGGTTCCCAGTTCGTAGCTCAAAAACTGATTACCACTAGCGGAAAAGAATATAATATTAACGCTCGTTCTGGAATAATTACTAAGACTGAAACCGTTAAAAAAGGTACTAGCACTAAAGGTATTATCAAGAATACCGCTTTAGGTGCTGGTGCTGCTGCTGCTGTCGCTGCCGTAACCGGCGATCGCGCTGTAGCAACTGAAGAGGTTCTAGGTGGTGCAGCCATCGGCGCAATAACTGGTATCTTCTTCAATAAGAAGAGTGTTGACTTGATTGTTATTGACCCCGATACAGATCTAGAAATGACCATCAGTAGAAGTTTCGAGGTTTCATATCGCCGTTAAAAAAGGTATTGGGAGATAGGAAAATGGAGGAGAGAATTCTTAGCTACAAACTACTCACCCCTAACTGATTAACCTTATTACTTTAACCTTTAACCTTTGACCTTTATTTCGCTTCTGGTAAACGAACAATAAAAGTAGTTCCAGAAGCATCCGATGATTTATTAATAGCAAAACGAGTAGCAGGGCTGAAAACTTCCATTTCACCCTGCATTTGTTCTATCAACTGTTTAGCTATAGCTAATCCCAATCCGGAACCAGGAATTTCAGTTTCAGCCTGTACTCCTCGATAGCCCCTTTCTCCAAGATGTTCTAAATCATTCTTTGGAATTCCTGGACCATTGTCACTAATAGCAATTCCTGAAAAATTCGCTTTCTCTTTTATCGATTCAATTAAAATTTGACCACCTGCGGGAGTGTATTTCAAAGCGTTATCTATAATATTACTTAACACTTCTCTTAATGCTTGAGAATTACCTCGCACCAAAGATAGAGTATTATCAATTTCAGTTATTAATTCTAAACAACGTTCTTGAGCTATTGCTTTAGCAGATATTAATAGCGGCTGCAAAACCTCATTCAAATCAAAATCAAAAGTTTCTTGTTCTGCCCCATTTAATAACAATAAAGGCTTATTTTCTTCTACAGTCGCTTCTACTTCTACCTGGTTTTTTGGCAGTAATTTAGCCGGAAGCAAATCCTCCGGAGTCAAGTCAATTGCTTCATCAAACTTTTGTAGCAATTCTTTGAGTCTATCGCTTTCTCTGACTATAGACAAAGCCACTTCACGGTTGGGATCTTTTGGCAACAATCGCTTTGTTAACAGCTTTCCAAAAGTGCGTAAAGCCGTTAAAGGGTTACGAAATTGATGCAATAAGTTATCCATCAAATCTAACTGTTTTTCTTGCATGATTTGATGTTGATGTAGCTGAGAAGCCAGCCAAGCACGCCTGCGATCCATAATGCAGGCAATTGCTAAACTCTGAGCTACATTTTCAATTTGAATGCGTTCGCTGTCCTTCCAGGCACGGTCTTCTCTACCAGTTACCAATAACCCCATCATTACATCTTCGTGAATCAAGGGTAAAACAATCTGGTCGCTTTCTATCAAACATTCTTGATGATTTTCTTGCCCTTGATTTGCCCACCTTTGATTCGATTGTGAACTACTTAAATCGGACGACGGATTCAACAAATAACGATTTACAGATGGTAAAGCTATTTGATGTTCGAGTCCTACCACCGCAGTTTCTGGATAAACCGCAACGGGGATCAACTTGGTCTCCCCCTCATGTGATGAAACCTCTGCCAATTCTTGCGTCAAATATACAACGCTTAAAGATGCTCCTAACCCTGTTGCTAGCAACGTCAATTGTCCTCGGCACAGAGCAACAAACTCTGAACTAGCAGAAACGATCATAAATGGATTCTTCAGGCTCGTTATTTTACAAAAACTGCGATTGAAAAACAATCGAAGATTAATATTACCTTTTAATAAAGCTTAACTAATTCTGACTCGTAATAAGTGCATCCACAAGCATTATATTACTCAATATTTTCATTTTTTTACATACGAATAATTACTTTTTGATTCAGATTAGTTAAAAACCATTGATTTTTTTAAGTAAAACTTTTATAATTAGCTCGGATTTTGTAGCTATAACTACAATCCGGAGCTAACAACAGGAGGAAAAAAGTTTGGCAAGGAGAAGGAAGCGCAAAAGCCGTCGTCGTCAGGAAGGACGACGTATCCTAGAACACGTGCCTCAATATAGCATCGAAAGTGGTGAAGATAAACCTGTGACGGCAGCAAGAAAATTTATTCAAGCTGAAGGAATTCTTCCACCTGCTTTATTGCTAGTAAAGCGTAACGAACACACAACAGACCGTTATTTTTGGGCTGAAAAAGGTCTGTTTGGTGCTCAGTACGTTGAGGAAAATCATTTTCTGTTTCCTAGTTTAAGAACAATGGAACCATCTTCCATTCCTGAAGTCTTAGCCGTTGCAGCTGCTCGATAAACGAGTAAGAGCAGATTGATTGTCTTAAGCATTGAGTGTGGCTTCTGACAACGATCTATTAACTGGCAAAATGATGCATTTTTTTTAAATGTTTATGTTTTTTTAAAGTTTTGAAATTATTTGCCAGTAAAATTTAGTTCAAAAAAGCTGCTGGTCGTGGTTATTTCCATACGACTTTGGAATTTTGTATGGTGAAGCCGTGAGTGTGAGGATAAATTATTTTTAGAGACAAGGCATTTAAGGTTTAAAGATTCAGTAAGGGTATACAAATAATCAGGATTTCCGTCTCTATAGCTACGCCAGTTGCTATAGAGGCGGTTTATAGAACTATTGGTTAAGCCCGTTCTGCAATGGGCTGGTTGCCAATAAAATTCACCTTACCTTGACCGTTAGCCTAGAATATTCGTCTCAGAGTAAAGGTTTTTTGGTTAGTTCTTTGATGAGCCTATAAGCCACATCTCAAGGTATGTACAACTAGCTATATAGTCCTTTGCGTAATTTTTCTCAACCCGGTTTTTTGTATAGGGTTTAAGGCTGCCTATGCCTATAGTCTTGTAACAAAATTTTTTCGCTTGATTATAATCTTTTTTCGGAAAGCTACATTAATTTCCAATTGGAAACAGTACAGCTTAGCCAGAAACAGATGTTTAACTGATTTCAAGCTGTTTTCTAAGGACTGATTGCAACTCTTACTTACTTTACTCGGAAGAGAAGATAACTTATGAGGCAAATTATTTAAACTGTTTGTTTAAATAATCTTGATTTCTAAGAACCACACCTGGAGGTTATAGAAAAATTAAACAATAGCATGTTAAAAGCTTTTTATTAGCGCTCATTTCGGTCAAGGCAATAAAAACTATGCCTTGAAAGAAATGTTCGTATGCTTAAAAGCAATAATCTATGCTCTTTTTAGCTGTAGCGCCTCTTCTAAGGAGATAATTTCATCTCTGTGAGCAGTTACAGTAATTTTGGCATTTTGCTCGCTGTCGTTACCTTCAACCGTCAGCGATACATTTTCTAACCTTCGGGCCCTATTCCAATAAAAAAGGCCGCTTATAGGGGATAGTAAGACTATCCCGTAAAGCAGAAAGCTTTGGCTGGAAAAAAGCAAAGATATAACTAAAGATAGGCTCATAAAACCAACTGCGGCAAGAATAGTCAGAAATATGGCTAAAAACCAACTGGGTTTTACAAAGCCAGTCATAGTTACTTTATTTTTTTGCGGGTCTATCGCTGCCACTCGATAAGACCTCGCTCGAAAATGCTCCTTTAATTGAGGCATTAAAGAGGCTTCTGGAAGTTGGGATACAAGTCGTGCTGTTTCTGTTCGGTCTTTAGTAGAAGCCCTAATAAAGAAAATCAATCCGACCAACATTAATAAAGTTAGCAACAACGTGGATGGCAGAATAGCAGTATCCATAACGATTTTGTAATTCGGTAATTAGAGGAAACAATTACCATTATTATTGGCTAAATTGTCCTCTTCACACTAAATTGTTCTCCGCTTAATGTATTCATGCCAAAGACGAGCTAAATCTTGGGCTTGAGTTTGCCATTCAGGGGAAACTTGGTACATCCGTCGGGGACGACCGCGTCCTTCAAGCTTCTTCCAATAACCAGTAATTGCTTTCTGGTCTTCAAGAAACTTTATCGCACTATATAGCACGGTATCCGAAAGTCGATAAGTTGGATATTCGGTCTCCAGCTTTTGGATTAACTCGGTGCCGTAAGATTCCCCTTGTTGCAAAACAGACAAGATATAACAAACAGCTAGTTCCTGACAGAGGTAGGTTGGCGGAGGATTTTCAAAGAATTGATATATATCCTCAAGTTTCATGGTTAGTGAATGGCTAAGAAAATGCCTAATGTTGAGTCTGTAATTTCTATAGAGAGTATATAGTGCTACTCCAGATATTGTAAGTATATAACGCTACTTAGGCTGATTTGCCTGCATTATAAACACTACATTAAAGCACACGATTGTTACTCGCGGTACTGGCACACTAAAATGAGGTGCAGATTTGCCGCACCCCTACTCAAACTCGAAAAGTAGTGTTGTGAGGAGTTGCTTAACAGCGATAAGAATCGCTATCAATGTGTCAAGTGATGCCAAACAGCTAAGAACTGCTTAAGCATAAAATGGCACTTAAGCAATTTTAAAGGTAAATTGCGAATTTTTTGTAAAACTTAACAAATACTTTTTTGACAAAGATTATCCCGTAAGTAATTTAACTTATATTAAATCCGTGAAATCAATGACCCGTAACAGTCTACAGAATCCCACCCAGATTGTAAAAGTAACGTAAAGAATTTATGTACTTACAGTGTAATTAATGCCTGTCACTGGTAAATGTAGTTGGTGCAATAATTTTGTAAGTGTAGCGCAAGCACAAATATTTATAGATATGTCTGAACAGTTCGACAATCCGTCAACATCATCCAAAATCCGTTCTATCGGACAGATTTTTCGTATTACAGGTTGGATTAGTTTTGTATTGCAACTGGTGCTGGGTGTAGTCTCGAGTGTATTGTTATTGGTATTTTCAATCCGTCTATCTGGTAATTCTCCAAGCACCACTGAAACTAACTTTGGCGTATTTTTAGCCGTCTGTGGAATAGTTGCTTTAGGAATCAGCGCTTATTTAGCATTTCGCTGTAAAAATATTGGTAGACAACTGCAATCTACAAACCCGAGTAACCGTCCTCGCAAAAACGAGACGGTTAAAACTTTACAGTTAGCTTTGACGGTGAATTTAGTGGGAATGCTGTTGACGTTATTAGGAGCGCAAGCGATTGTAGGTTCTTTAGTAGTTAAGGCTGCCCAACAAGCAGGTGTCCCGTTTCAAAACACCAATTCATTTATTAATGCTCAAGATATGCTGGTAGTGCAGGCAAATACCAATACAATTACAGCCCATTTTGTCGGGCTTGCAGCGTCGATATGGTTGTTAAATCGTATCACCAAGTGAGTGTGAAGGCGATACGATTTGCAGGCTAACAAAGGAAGCAAGAAGATTGGAGGAAGGAAACTTCTTGCTCACTGTTTCTTTTGTTCCCTATCTTTATCCGGAAATTTCAGGTGTATTTTTTTTTATAAATCTTTGTAAAATAAAATTAAGAACTGCTTGTAAGACTGCGTTTACCTGTTGATTTAGTTCTTCTCGTTGTGCTTGGGTGCTTGGATAGAAAAAACAGAAAAAGGTCGAATAAGACAGCATATTGCTATAGCTAATTCTTACAAGTTGATTCCACTGAAGTTCATTTTTTGAAATTACATAATAAAAACTTCTATTTCTTCTCTGTGTTGATTTTCTCGGCTTATGTTTTTTGTAGCATAGAAAAAAAATTTTGCTATGAAGTCAACGCGAACACTACAATATGTTTTGGTGTATTGGCTCAAATATATTAGATATTAAACTGAGAAACATCTGTGCTAGATATCAAGCAAATACGGGAAAATCCCCAATTAATTTTAGAAAGGTTGAAAAATCGAGGCGAGAATTACGATATTCAGCCAATTGTTGATTTAAATCAACGACAGCGCGATTTAGAGACAACCAGAAGTCAAATTCAAGCTCGCAGTAACGAAATTGGTAAGTTAGTAGGACAAAAAATTAAGTCAGGTACTAACCCTCAAGATGCAGAAATTAAACAATTACGAGAGGAAGGGAATTCCCTTAAATCAAAACTAAGCGAATTTGAACCCCAAGAAAAAGAGATTAAAACTGAAATTGACCAAAGAGTGCTTGCACTTCCTAATTTGCCCAGCGAGTCTACACCTATTGGCAAGAGCGAAGAAGATAATGTAGAAGTGCGACGTTGGGGTGATGAATATTTACCTCAAAACTCAAATATTGTTCCTCATTGGGAAATTGGTGAAAAGTTAGGAATTCTTAACTTTGAACGAGCCGTCAAAATCGCACAAAGTCGTTTTGTTGCTTTGATTGGTGCTGGTGCGGCTTTGGAAAGAGCATTAATTCAATTTATGCTCAATCGTCAAGTGGAAGCTGGGTATGTTGAAGTAGTACCTCCCTTTTTGATTAATACCGACTCTTTAACAGCTACGGGACAATTGCCCAAATTCGCCGAAGACAGTTTTAAATGTGCTGAGGATGATTTATGGCTTTCCCCTACAGCAGAAGTTCCTTTAACAAATCTTTACCGTAGTGAAATTCTAAGTACGGAAGATTTACCTATATATCACTGTGCTTATACTCCTTGTTTTCGTCGCGAAGCAGGAAGTTACGGACGCGATATGCGGGGATTAATTCGCTTGCATCAATTTAATAAAGTTGAATTAGTAAAATTAGTTAGTCCAGAAACTTCTTTTGACGAACTAGAAAAATTACTTAATGATGCCGAAGCTATTTTACAAGCTTTGCAATTACCTTATCGAGTCATCGAACTTTGTACTGGAGATTTAGGATTTTCGGCGACAAAAACTTACGATATAGAAGTTTGGCTGCCTTCAAGTGGTAAGTATCGTGAAATTTCCAGTTGTTCTAATTGTGGGGACTTTCAAGCCAGAAGAGGTAATATTCGTTTCAAGGAAACTGGTAAAAAAGGAACCCAATTTGTTCATACCCTCAACGGTTCCGGATTAGCAGTAGGGCGGACTATGGCAGCTATTTTGGAAAACTACCAACAACCCGACGGTACCCTGCACGTTCCACAAGTTTTACAGCCTTATATGGGTGGTAAGGAGATTTTAGAAGTTTAGATAATTGGTAATGGGTAATGGGTAATGGGTAACTACGAGCAATAAATTAATAAATTTATTACTCCTCACTTCTAACTCCGAACGCTTTCCCATGCCCAATCCCTCATCCCCACTTTAAAATAAAGAAATGTATAGTTTAAATAAATTCACAAATTTTCTATGTCAGTTTTAGCGGCGATCGCAGTGTTGGCTGTACTAATCTTTGTTCATGAGTTAGGGCATTTTCTAGCAGCAAGGTCTCAAGGTATTCATGTTAATCGCTTTTCTTTGGGTTTTGGTCCAGTACTTTTAAAGTATCAAGGTTCTGAAACAGAGTATGCGGTACGTGCTTTTCCTTTGGGTGGTTTTGTTGGGTTTCCGGATGACGATCCCGACAGTAAGATTGAACCAGATGACCCGAATTTGCTGCGTAACCGTCCTATCTTAGATAGAGCGATTGTGATTAGCGCTGGGGTAATCGCAAACTTAATTTTTGCTTATTTTCTGCTGGTTTCTCAAGTTGGTTTTGTGGGAATACCCCAAGCCACTCAACCAGGAGTTTTAATTAAAGAACTTGCTCCACAAGTTAGTAAAGCTGCTGAGTCTGCTGGAATTAAGCCGGGAGACGTTATTCTTGCCGCAGAAGGTACGGAGTTCGGTAAATCGCTCCAAGGTATAGAACAGTTAAGGGATATTATCAAAAAACATCCAGGGGAAGCGATTGAACTGGTTATTAATAGAGGAAACCAAAATCTCAATTTATCGGTAGTTCCCGAAGCTAAATCTGCTGGTGGAAGTATCGGCGTTGGTTTATCTCCCAACGGGAAGATAGAACGTCGTGCAGCTAAAGGTATTGTAGAAGCCTTCAGTGTTGGTGCAACTGAGTTTCAAAATATTATTTCCCAGACAGTTCAAGGTTTTGGTAAATTAGTTACAAATTTTGGTGAAACAGCAGGTCAAGTAGCCGGACCAGTTCAAATCGTTAAAATTGGTGCGAATATCGCTCAAAACGATACAGGTAATTTATTCTTTTTCGCAGCATTAATTAGTATTAACTTGGCTTTCATCAATATTTTGCCGTTACCTGCTTTAGATGGGGGACAGCTTGCTTTTCTGTTAATTGAAGGAGTACGCGGTAAGCCCCTACCCAATCGCATCCAAGAAGGTGTAATGCAAACTGGTTTAGTGATACTTTTAGGATTAGGAATTTTGATATTAGTTAAGGAAACCAGTCAGTTGGAATGGGTGCAAAAGTTGTTCGGGTGAGTACTAATAGCAAAAGTAAAAGTAAAAAACAACGGGCGCACTGTATTTTGGTGCGCCTCAAGCGTTTGTATCCGGATGCAACTTGTTCTTTAACTTATTCCACGCCGACACAGCTACTGGTGGCGACGATTCTTTCCGCTCAATGTACTGACGAAAGAGTAAATAAAGTAACGCCGGAATTGTTTCGTCAATTCCCCGATGCCGAAAGTTTGGGGAATGCACCAATTGAAGAGCTTGAAACTTTGGTGCGTTCTACAGGATTTTATCGCAATAAAGCCAAGAATATTAAAGCCTCCTGCCAGATGATAGTTAGAGATTTCGATAGTAAAGTTCCTCGAACAATGGAACAACTATTGCGGCTTCCTGGAGTAGCGCGGAAAACAGCAAATGTAGTTATGGCTCATGCTTTTGGTATTAACGCTGGAGTAACGGTTGATACTCACGTTAATCGTCTTAGCCAAAGATTGGGTTTGACAAAGCATGAAGATGCAGTTCGCATTGAAAGAGATTTGATGAAATTATTACCACAGGCTGATTGGGAAAATTGGTCTATTCGGTTGATTTATCATGGGAGAGCCGTATGTAGAGCCCGTAATCCTGCCTGCGAGCAATGCGAATTAGCGGATTTATGTCCAACTGCACCAAAAATTTCTCCTGAAAATGCAAATATTGATGTCATAAGTAGTGCAGTTCGGTAGAATGGGGAATGCTGCTCAAAATTATTTATTTAGTTAGGAATTTTATGGCTAAAAAAGCAATGGTAGAGCGCGAGAAAAAACGCGCCAAGATGGTAGACAAGTATTGGGATAAGCGTCAAGATTTGTTAGATGAGTTTAGACGAACCGAAGATCCTTTAGAGAAGTTAGAAATCCATCGCAAAATTCAACGTTTACCTCGTAACAGCGCTCCAACCCGCCGTATGAACCGCTGCTGGGCTACAGGTCGTCCCCGCGCTGTCTACCGCGATTTTGGGTTATGCCGCAATGTTTTACGTGATTGGGCACATCAAGGCTTATTACCTGGGGTTGTTAAGTCTAGTTGGTAGATAATTAAGTTAGGAATTAGGAGTTATAGGAGTCAATAGTTAATTTATTCATAATGTAATTGAGTTCAGAGTTAAGAGTTGATAGTAGATTTATCACTCATCTGGCGATGTGAATTATAAAACCAAGGATATATCAAGCATTATTTTTTTCATAATTGTTGAAAGTAATATCCGAGGAATTTTTACAATTAAGATAAAAGGTTTGAATTAACCTTGAATGAAACTTAGATGAGCTAAATCTCTTAACTTTTTAATTACAGTTCTAACTCCAGTTATTATAATTCCTAATTCCTTACTCTTTACTCTTTACTTAAATTCAATGTCCGCAACATTTATCAATGCCCAAGCTTTCCAAAAGTATGTCGCTGACAGCGTTAGCAATCGCAAACTCTCCATAAAAACTTTTGGAAAAATCAAAAGCCTGCATTTCCGTAACGATGGCAAGTACCAATTCTCCTAAATCATTTTCCCCTTCCATGCGCTGTCTGACAAAAATGTTTGCCGCACGTTCGGATATATTTTGATTAATATTTTCTGGGATAAATTCTTCGTCTAAAAAGGAATGTAAGCGCTGTTGTAACCATTTTCCTTCTTGTTGGGGATTTTCCGCTGGTGGTAAAGTTATGGGTGGAATTGCTTTAGTCATGTTTTCTATTTAATTTATTTAAATTGTATTAGTAAGGCGCACCGGCAACATTAAATGGAGAATTTGATAATTACATACAAATACTGCTAACCCAAAAGTCAATTTTATGCAATATGATGTCGCTGCTATCATCCAAGGGTACTCCAATGGTTATTTTCTCATGGCTGATGAAAATAATCACTTGGGATGGTATAGCAGTTGCGATCGCACTTTAATTCCTTTAGATGAAAGATTCCGTTTTCCTAAGTCTTTGAGGAGAGTTATCAATCAAAATCGATTTTCCACCGCTGTTAACCGAGATTTTGAAGCTGTTGTTAATGGATGTGCCAACCGAGACTCTACCTGGATTTCTGAGGAATTAAAAGATATTTATTATGCTCTCAACCAAAATGGTTGGGCTTATAGTTTTGAAACTTGGCAAGGTAATGAACTTGCTGGAGGAATTTTAGGGATTGTTATTGGTGGTGCTTTTATTGGCGAGTCTATGTTTTTTCGCATCACAGAAGGTTCCAAAGTCGCTATGGTAAAGTTAGTTGAAAGATTGCGTACAAAAAAATTCGTTTTCTTTGACGCTCAAATGATGAATCCTCATTTAGAACGCTTTGGCGCTTATCATATTGATGATGAGGAGTATCAAGTTTTATTAACAAAAGCCTTGCAATCTAATTGTTCTTTTATTTAAACAATTTTGTAAATCTAAAAGATTAGTATTCACCAAAGCCCTTTGGGTAAAAGTCGCGAAGTAATAAGTAATAAGTAATAAGTAATAAGTAATAAGTAATAAATTTAGCTCGAAATATGGTATTAAGCCTCGTCTTTATCAAAGTTTATAATTTGTAATTTATGGAAATAGTTTTGCTTGCTAGTCTAATTATCTTTCTACGGTGTGAGTTGCTTTGAACCGGTTATCTGTAAATATGGCAACAAGAACAGATACAGGGTTCAAAATGCAAGTTCAAACACCAGACTGGGTTAAGCACGCTGTTTTTTACCAAATTTTTCCCGATAGATTTGCTATTGGTAAACAACCCCGCAAACGATTATTAAATAATCCCAATTGGGAAGATTGGGATGCAATGCCTACTCTCCAAGGTTATAAGGGAGGAGATTTATGGGGAGTAATAGAAAAATTAGATTATTTACAGGATTTGGGTATTAATGCCATTTACTTTACTCCTATTTTCCAATCAGCTTGTAACCATCGCTATCATACCCACGATTATTATCAAGTAGATCCTTTATTAGGTGGAAATCAAGCTTTTAAGGAATTATTAGAAGCCGCTCACGCAAAAGATATTAAAGTTGTTTTAGATGGCGTATTTAATCACAGTAGTCGCGGCTTTTTCTTTTTCAACGATATTTTAGAAAATGGTCCTCATTCACCTTGGTTAAATTGGTTTAAAATAAAAGATTGGCCTCTTGCACCCTATACTGGTGATTCTCCTGCCAATTATGAAGGATGGGTGGGAAATCGCGCTCTACCGGTATTTAATCACGATAATCCCGAAGTTAAAGAATATATCATGCAAATTGCCGAATATTGGCTCAAATTCGGTATTGATGGTTGGCGGTTAGATGTTCCTTTTGAAATAAAAACACCAGGTTTTTGGCAAGAATTTCGCAATAGAGTCAAAGCTATTAATAGTGAAGCTTATATAGTTGGAGAAGTTTGGGAAGATGCTCGCGAATGGCTCGATGGTAGTCAATTTGACGGCGTAATGAATTATTTATTCACCGTACCAACCATTGCTTTTACAGCAGGCGATCGCGTTGTCCGAGAATATGTGGAAAACCCTTCATATCAACCATATCCGGCATTGTCTGCTGCTGAATACGCCGAAAAAATCCAAGAATTATTGCAGCTTTATCCCTGGGAAATTCAACTAACTCAATTAAACTTGCTTGATTCCCACGATACCGCACGCTTACTTACCATTGCTGATGGAGATAAAAAAACTGTTGAATTAGCAACTTTACTTTTACTAACTTTTCCCGGTGCCCCTAGCATATATTACGGTGATGAAGTTGGTTTACCAGGTAAACTCGATCCAGATTCACGACGTGGTTTTCCATTAGAAGCCAATTGGGATAAGGAAATTCTCAAAACTCACCGCGAATTGATTGCATTGCGTCATACTTATCCCTGCTTGCGTACTGGTGATTATAAAGTACTGTTTGCGGAAGGAGATGTATATGTATTTGCCCGGATTTTAGACCAAAAAGAGTTAATTATAGCTGTTAACGTTGGTACTACTGAGGCGAAAGTTAATGTAGATATAACTAATTTGCAATCAAAACCAAATAAGCTTTTATACACCAGCGATAAAGTTGAGTTAGATCGCAAAGAAGATTCGCAAATATCTTTAAACATTTCTCAACGCACGGGATGTGTTATCGGTTAACAATTAGCAATTGATAATTAATCTTATCTGCTTTGGCGACAGGCTTGATTATATATAAAATACAACCTCACCAGCCGTATTATCTAATCATTTCTCTTAATAGGGAAAAGGATTAAGTGTGAGGTTTTATATCTAATTTGACCTAGTATGCTAATAAGCTTATATTATATGGCGAAAGATAAATGAGACAAAGATTGTGACAACAGTAACCGGCGATAAAAAAGTTATTGATAAATTAGAGCAAGATGTTGCCGCATTCTTTCTAGATCGAGTCAGCGGCAACTTATGGCCCTATCTTTACGGTACTCCTGAAGATGCAAATGACCCAGTTAGAGGGGGCATTTTGTATAACGAGATGCTTGAAGGTGAAAAGGATTATTACCTGTACAAGTATGAGGCAGAACTCTTCCAAAGCAAAGGACACCTGCTAACTTCCTATATCGGTTCTAACGCAACATTTATCGAATTAGGCCCGGGTAGCCAACAAAGCCTGCGTCTGAAAACTTTACCATTACTTCAAACTTGTACTGACTTAAGCGGTTATGTGGGAATTGATATTTCTCAATCTTTCTTGGATAAAGGGCTTGAGGTGATTCGTTCTGGATTTCCTGATATTTCGATTAGCGGTATCCAGCAAGACTTTACCCAACTGGAGAATCTACCAGAATTTGAAAAGCCTGTGATTTTCTTCAAAGGCAGTACTATTGCCAATATGAGAAGAGATGAGGTGCCGATTTTTATCTCTAAAATCAAGGATTTAGTGGGCAAAAATCATTATTTGCTTCTAGTTCATGATGCCAACCAAGATGAAATTTCATTGATGAAGGCTTACGATAATCAACGAATGGCACTTTTTATGGAGAACATCATGTATCGTGTCCATCGCGATGCAAATTTGGTTGGGATGTCACCGGAAGCATTTCGTTATAAGCCAGAATGGGAATCTGACACTCACGATCTCAAACATGTTCTAACTGCAACTAAAGCACAAAAATTTGATTTTCAAGGACAAACAATAGAAATAGAAGAAGGGCAAAAGTTTCACACTTTGAGTTCCTTTAAATATCCCACAGAGGTATTTCAAGAAATACTCAGTTCGACAGGATATAAGCCAATTGATGTTGTGCAAGATAATTCCAATCGGCTATCTGCTCATGTTTTTCAGGGGTGATTGATTCTCACTTTTGATTGACGATACTCCATCGGCGTTGGTTTTCCTATCGAATTGATTGCGGTGGTATCCATACGGTAAAAATTGAACCGGTACCAACAGTGGATTGAACATCAATTCTACCTCGATGCAGTTGTATAAGTTGCTTGGTTAAAGCCAAACCCAATCCTGTACCTTCGTAGCGTCTGCGATAAGGAGTATCAAGCTGATGAAATTTTTCAAATAGCAAAGATAATTGTTCTTCAGGAATGCCAATTCCAGTATCTTCTACTTGGAAGACGGCATTTTTATTTTCCACCCAAACTCGTAAGGTGACATTGCCACCTCCAGGGGTAAATTTAATTGCGTTAGTTAATAAATTCAATAAAATTTGATTTACTCGCCTCACATCGGCGGTAAATTTATCTTCTTCGTAATCCAAAAGTAAGTCAAGATGAATATTTACTTCCCCGCGCGTTGCTTTTTGTTGTAAACCATTATTTATAGTATTTCTTGCAATATCCGTCAAAGAAAACTCAGTAATATTTAAGACGGCTTTACCAGCTTCTATCTGTGATAATTCTAGGATATCGTTAATCATTTCTAATAAACGTTCGCCACTATCATGGATAGTTTGAAGATAATTTCGCTGACGCTGGGTTAATTCACCAAAAGACCAACGTAGTAAAGTAGAAGACATTCCGATTACATAGGTCAATGGAGTTAATAATTCATGACTGATAGTAGCCAGAAATTCGTTTCTCAAACGATTCGCTGCTTCTGCGGCTACTAAAGCATCATGCAGTTCAATTGTTCTATCGTTGACTCTTTGTTCCAAAGTCAATTTATCCAACTTTAAGGATTGCATTAACTGAGATTGATGAATAGCGATCGCTAATTGCTCGGCAACTGAAGTGAGTAAAATTTGTTCGTTTTGCGTCCACTCACGAGTATTATCGCATTGGTGAGCAATTAATAACCCCCAAAGCTTTTCCTGAAAGACAATGGGTGCGGCGAATTTTGCTTTAACCCGAATTTTTTTTAAATATTCAAGCAAACACTCTTCAAGAGCGTAAGTTTTTTCAATATCACTTACAGCCAAAGTGAAACCTTGGCGATATTTCTCCCAACAGCTTGTTGATGGCATCAAACATCTTTCTTCTGAGTAATTCAATACTGAAGAGATAGTTTCATTCGCTAAAACTTCATGAACTACGCAACCAGCATAAACAGGAGGTTTTTGCGAATTCTGCTGGGAAAAATGTCCATGACTATTAAGATTTATTTCCTCAAACCTGTAAACTACTAATCTATCTAATTCAAGAAAATCTCTGACTTGAGCGATGGCAGTTGCAATGATTACTGACAAATCTAAGCTTTTACGAGTTTGCGTAATTACTTGATTTAGCAGCCTTTCTTGAGCAATCTGTTTTTCTAGGGCATTTTCAACGTGTTCGCAAGAAAAAATTTGATTTGTAGAATTTGATGTATTAACTTGATTAAACTGTGCTGTTAAGTTGTTTAACAACAGCACTGTGAATCTGCTTTGCAGTGTAGCATCATTAATAGCGGGAATTTGGCAATATTCTTGGATTCTGCCATAGCTATAAGAATCTTTTGCAAACAAATCTCTTAATTTCTCAAGAAATTGAGTGATTTCTGTTGGCTCAAAAGTCAGCTTGGCATTCACTAAACAATCGCTGTAACTTTTCTTGGAAGATGAAGAATATGGTAAACCTACTAATAAACCGCTAAATCCAGAGGAAACCACTACCGTAAACTGTTGCACCTGCCAATCTCCGGGAGTCGGGATGCGTGTCAAAACAGCTTCTGTCAATATTATTGCTGCATTTCCCGAGGGAGAAAACATTTGCTGCAATAATTCCCCTAGTTGTTCAAATGCACTGCTAGTTAAGGTTTGACAAAAGCTTAGTGTGGGAGAACTAAGCATTTTCAAAGAAGTAGAAGTGAGAGGAGTATTTGCGCTGCACCAAGATTTTTTAATTGTGTTCCAACCAGTATGTTCTAATCAACAGTGTAAGACGGGAATACAGGATTATGCATCGAATAAGTGCCACCAAAACAGAATTTAATCTAGAATCAGAAGACTTAATATTTCTAGAACAAACTACCGCAAAGTTTGTATTTTTAACTTCAGCCGATACAGATATTCAGACAGTAGCAGCAGCAGTTACCAAATTACCTCAAACTTTCGATGCAATTAGAGTTGCTAATTTATTAAATTTACAGCATCAAATAAGTATTGATAGTTATGCCGAACAGGTTTTAGAATTTGCACAAGTCATTATCTTACGATTATTAGGAGGAACTTCTTACTGGTCTTATGGTTTAGAAGTAGTAAGTGAAATAGTGCAACGCAATGGTACTAACTTAATTGTAATCCCAGGTGACGATGCTCTCGATCTAAACTTAATATCTCATTCAACTTTACCTTTGGCTACCGTTAGTCAGATATCTCGTTATTTTAGCCAAGGTGGAGTATGTAATTTTGTTAATGCTTTTAAATTCATTGCCGATAAATGTTTTTCAACATCATTTAATTCCCTGCCTCCTCAAGAAGTGCCAAAGTTTGGTTTATATGATTGGGGCAAGTTCGTTACGGATAACAAAAATGAAATTGCTTCCCCCTCTTCCCCCTCTTCCCCCTCTTCCGCCTCAACTCAATTACCAAAAGTAGTCATACTTTTCTACCGCGCTCATTATCTGGCGGGAAATACTTTGGTTATAGATGCTTTGTGCGAAGCTTTAGCCAAACGAAATATCAGTCCAATTCCGGTTTATATTTCTTCTTTACGTGAAATCGACGTTCAACAAGAATTAACAGATTTTTTGCAAAATCAAGACGGAGATAATGTTTCCTTTATACTCAACACCACCAGCTTTTCTTTAGCGCGATTGGAAACAGAAAGACCATCTGTTGAATTATGGGAAAATTTGGATGTTCCGGTGCTGCAAGTCATCCTCAGCAGTAGTTCCCTCGAACAATGGGAATCTTCTTATAGGGGGCTTTCACCCCGCGATATTGCCATGAATGTGGCACTACCAGAAGTTGACGGACGCATTATTAGTCGTGCTGTTTCTTTCAAAACAGTAGAAAATAAAAATTCGGCTTTAGAAACTGATGTTGTAATTTATAAACCGGTTGCTTCGCGGATTGATTTTGTTGCGGATTTGGCTGCTAATTGGGTCAAACTGCGCTATAAATCTCCAAAAGAACGCCGTATCGCTTTAATTCTGGCAAATTATCCCACTCGCGACGGACGCTTGGCAAATGGAGTTGGACTAGATACACCCCAAAGCTGCATAGAAATTTTGAAAGCCTTCTCATACGCCGGTTATCAAGTAGAAAACTTGCCCGAAAACGGAAATGAGTTAATAGAAATACTCACCGCAGGAATTACAAACGATGAAGAAGCCAGAGATTTAAAACAAATTCGACAAACTCTTTCCTCAGAGCAATATCAAGAATATTTTAATTCCCTACCAGAAGCAGTACAGCAAGGTATTTCTCAAAGGTGGGGAAATTGGGAAATGGGGAGTAATACGCAATTACCCATTACCAATTACCCATCACCAATGCCCAATGCCCAATTCCCAATTCCCGGTATCCAACTCGGTAATGTTTTTGTCGGAATTCAGCCCTCCCGTGGCTACGATATTGACCCCAGCTTGAACTATCACGCCCCGGATTTGGAACCTACTCATGCTTATTTAGCTTTTTATCACTGGATAAGAAAATGCTTTGGAGCTGATGCTGTGGTTCATGTAGGAAAACATGGAAATCTAGAATGGCTACCGGGTAAAAGCATTGCTTTGTCAGAAAATTGCTATCCAGAAATTGCTTTTGGAACTCTCCCACATCTTTATCCTTTTATTGTCAACGACCCAGGGGAAGGTTCTCAAGCCAAACGCCGTTCTCAAGCTGTAATAGTAGACCATCTTACTCCTCCCTTAACACGGGCAGAACTTTACGGTTCCCTGCAAAAGTTAGAAAACTTAGTAGATGAATATTACGAAGCAAGCAATTTAGATCCCCAGCGCGTACCAATTATCGGCAAGCGGATTAACGAATTAATTATTCAAGAAAATTTACATTTGGACTTGGAAATTAATAGCGAAGAACTTATAAATCAAAAACAAAATCAAATTTTAGATTATTTAGATGGCTATCTATGCGAACTAAAAGAAGCACAAATTCGCGATGGTTTACATATATTTGGAAACTGTCCTCATGGAAGGCAATTAAGGGATTTAATTGTCGCGATCGCGCGTCATCCAAATCGGCATCATTCGGGATTAACTCGCGCTATCGTTCAAGATTTAGGCTGGGATTTCGATCCTTTAACAGATAACCCCACAGAAACTTTTAAAAATCAAAGTATCGTACCTTGTCGCAATATCGGTGATGCAATCGAACTTGTGGAAGAATATGCGAATTCTATTGTTGAAGAGTTGATTAAACAAAAAGCCCCCCAAATTAGCGGGGAGTTGGAAGGATCTAAATCTCTTATACCTCCTCAAATAAAAGCCTCCGAATCCCAAACTAAATTAGTTCTAAATTGGATTGAGAATTATCTTCTCCCTGCTTTAATACAAACCGATTTAGAAATTAAAAATTTGTTACGAGGACTTGACGGAAGATATGTTAGAAGCGCTCCGAGTGGGGCACCTACACGGGGTCGTCCGGAAGTTCTACCTACGGGTAATAACTTTTACTCAGTTGATATTCGGGCTATACCAACAGAATCAGCTTGGGACGTAGGTAGAAAAGCAGCAGAAACCCTTGTGGAAACATACACCCAAGAACATGGAGAATATCCAAAAACATTAGCCTTGTCCGTGTGGGGAACCTCCACAATGAGAACTGGAGGAGATGATATTGCTCAAGCCTTAGCTTTAATCGGGGTACAGCCAGTATGGGATGGTGCTAGTAGAAGAGTTGTAGATTTTGAAATTTTACCGACATCAGTTTTACAGCGTCCTCGGGTAGATGTGACCTTGAGAATATCTGGCTTTTTCCGAGACGCTTTCCCCAATTTAATCGAACTCTTCGATAGAGCAGTTAAAGCAGTTGCCGGACTAAAAGAATCTGAAGAGTATAATCCCTTAGCGGCACAAGTAACATCTGAAACAGAATATTGGAGCAAACAAGGATTAAATTTAGAAGTTGCAAAAACGCGATCGCAGTACCGTATTTTTGGTAGTAAGGGAGGAGCTTATGGGGCTGGTTTACAAGGGTTGATAGAATCTCAAAATTGGAATTCAGATCAAGATTTGGCTCGTGCGTACATGAACTGGAGTTGCTATGCTTACACGGGTAAAGGTTTATGCAAGGCTGCACCAGAAGCTTTCGAGCAACGTCTAGTCAAAATGCAAATAGTACTGCACAATCAAGATAATCGGGAACACGATCTACTAGATTCCGACGATTATTATCAGTTCCAGGGTGGTCTAACAGCAGCAGTGCGTTCTTTGACGGGGAAAAACCCCCAAACATACTTTGGCGATAATTCTATCCCTGCTAACCCGCGAGTCCGCAAGCTTCAACAAGAAATAGCTAGGGTGTATCGTTCGCGAGTTATTAATCCCAAGTGGATTGAAGGAGTAATGCGTCACGCTTATAAAGGTGCATTTGAAATCGCAGCGACGGTAGATTATTTATTTGCTTATGATGCTACCGCCAAATGCGTAGAAGACCACATGTACCAGGGAATTTGTAAATCTTATCTTTTCGACACAAACGTCTGTGAATTCATCGAGAAGAACAATCCACATGCTTTGCGTGATATTGCTGAAAGATTATTAGAAGCATACAAGCGCGGTTTATGGCAGGATGTAAATATATCAACATTAGATAATTTGAGAAACCTGGTTCACCAAGCAGAAGCAGCAATCGAATCAAAATCGGTGGTGTAAGAAAAAAATATGGAAAATCTTGCGTATTTACACTTAGCGGTAGTTTATGAAGACCCGTCAGCCAGTGAATTGGTTTACCTTAGTTCCTGGTTGAAAACCTCACAAACTCCAAATTTGAAACGTTTTTCAAGCAAGGCTTGGAGGTATATGTTACCTCTAGTCTTAACAATTTCTATCCTTAGCGTTGCCAGTAGCGCTTTAGCACTGCAAAAAGGAGATAGAGGTCCATCTGTCAAAAATTTACAACAAGATTTGAAGAGGGCTGGCTTTTATCAAGCTCCCATCACTCAGTTATATGACATTAAAACCGAAGATGCTGTCAAACGCTTTCAAAAAGCAGCTAGCATAGGTGTTGATGGTGTAGCTGGACCTGCTACACTACAAAAATTAGAAGGCTGGCGTGCGGCTGTAACGGTAAATACGAATGCAGCAGCAACTAAAAAACCAGTCACTAAAACGAGCCAAAACAACGAACAAAAACCCTCAGTTAAGGTGGCTGCCAATACCACTAAGCGCCGCAATCCTAATTTGCTGGCTAAAGGAGATGAAGGTCAAGCTGTTAAAGCCTTACAAGAAAGATTGCGGGTAGCAGGATTTTATTACGGTAATTCTACAGGTATTTTCGGACCGATTACTGAAGATGCTGTGAAACGCTTCCAAAGAGCTTATGGTTTGGATGTTGACGGCATCGTAGGAGGGCAGACGCTAACCAAATTACCGAGAAGCGGCGTTGGCTTTGGCGAAGAAGCTCCAAAGAGTATGACAATAGCTGCCTCTAGACGAAATAAAGAATTTCTTGGCTTGGGAGACAGAGGGGAACCTGTAAGAATCTTGCAAGCACAGTTAATCAAGGCAGGATATTTGAAAGGACAACCCAACGGTTATTTCGGTCCTCATACTGCCGATGCGGTGAAGCGATTCCAAAATGCTAATTATTTAGCTTCTAGCGGTATTGCCGGTCCTACTACTCGCGGCAAATTGTATAGAAATGTAAATGATGCCGACAAAGCTGAATTTAATGTTTTGGAAATTCAAAGACGTTTACAGACAAGGGGTTTCTATAAGGGTCCCCTAAATGGAGAAATGAGTAAAGATACTAAAAAAGCTATCAAGCAGGCTCAAGAGTTTTACGGTGTTAGTTTGAAGGATGTCAGAAACGGACGATTTTAGCATCCGTTTCCCGCTCGTATTCGCAGAATCTATTATTTACTGCGAGCAGTTTTCTCTTCTTTAAGAAGAAGTAAAAAACTGCTCGCAGCCTGCACAAACATACATCCGACAAACTACTCAACAGTAAAATTCTCCCAGGTGTTATAACGGCATTAAGGCTCGCTGGCACTTGGGACATACTCCATGAATAGTCAACTGGCAATCAAGAAGGTGATAACCATCTTTTTGAGAAGTTTTTAACCCAATTTTTAAGATTGAGTCATTTTTGAACTCAGTAGTCGTATTGCACCTAACACAAATTAAGTGATGGTGATGGTGGGGATAAGGCTGGTTAAGCTCATAGTGTTTATGACCTTCCCCTAATTCCAACTCCCGCAAAATTCCCATGCGTGCCATCAACTTTAAAGTGCGATAAATCGTCGAAAGACTTATCCCTTCATTATCGCCTTGTAACCTTTGATAAAGATCCTCGGCACTCAGATGCTCTCCTTGAGGAAGCTCCTGAAAAATATGTAGGATTACTTCTCTCTGAGGTGTTAAACGCCAACCTCGTTCGTTGAGTTCTGCCTTGAGCGAGGCAGTAGTGTAAATGGTCATACGAATTTTTCTCAACAAACCTTATCAATTGAGAATATAGCAAATAAATCTACCTGTTTGCAATAATTATTGATTGTTGAGAACTATTTTTAACTATCATAGGTAGAATAAAATTGCATACCACCCACAAAATAGAAAATAAAAATAAGAGTGAATGTAAGCATTTAAAGAAAAATAGATGGCAAGCTTTCTGTTTGATGCAGGTAAAAAAGTTTGCCATAAGCGATTGGGCGAAAAATTTGAGAAATTATCTGATGTAGAGATTCATCAAATTTGAGATTTTAGATTGAAGATTGAAGATTGCTACATTTAAAATTATAAAAAGGCTGAACTTCCAAGTTTATTCGCAGAGCAAATTCTGCATCTATATTAAGCTATCGTAATCTAGGGTATGGGAACACTTACCCGTTTGTAGAGAGAACTAACTGGTGTAGAAGATAGGAATAATGAAGGCAATGGGGAAACCATACCTTGTCCCAACAAGAAGGGGATTAAGAATACGAGTGGCTTCCCAAAACCGTGCTTCAATCACTTTTAAATACTGAACTTTTAGCTGAGAGATTCTAGATAATCGCGAATCAAATTGCGTCGCTTCGGTTGACGTAGCTTTTGTAGAGCTTTGGATTCGATTTGTCTAACACGTTCGCGGGATAAATCTAAAGCGCGTCCAATTTCTGCTAATGAATAAGGATGCCCGTCAGCTAAACCAAAACGCATAAGAATAACATCGCGTTCGCGGGTAGTTAAATCGGCTAAAAGATTTTGCAAATCTCTTTGTAGAGATTCCCGCATTAACATTTCTTCAGGAGTTACACCATCAGTTTCGAGTAATTCGCCTAATTCGGTATCTTTATCCTTACCAACTTTTGTTTCAAGAGAAACAGAGCGAGGAACCCGCAATAAAACTTCCCGTACTTGAGCCGGAGTCATTTCCAACTCAACAGCCAAATCTTCTAAAGTCGGAGTGCGACCTTTTTCTTGAGCAATTTTACGTTGAGCTTTCTTGATTTTGTTTAACTTTTCGGTGATGTGGACTGGTAGTCGGATAGTACGGCTAGAAGTCGCGATCGCTCGGGTAATACCCTGACGAATCCACCAATAAGCATAGGTACTAAAGCGATAACCCTTAGTAGGGTCAAATTTTTCTACCGCTCTTTCTAAACCTAAAGTACCTTCTTGGACTAAATCCAATAATTCCAAACCACGATTTTGATATTTTTTAGCAACAGAAACCACAAGACGAAGATTCGCCTTAATCATGTGTTCCTTGGCTTGAAGTCCTTGAGTTTGAATTTGCTCTAATTCCTGTACGGTTAATTTAGCAGTTTCAGCCCAACGACGCTTACCTTGTGATAAAGCGCCTTTTAGCTCGAACTCCTCAATACCAGCAGTTGAAGCCCATCTTTTCATCGAGGGACGATGTCCCAATTCGGATGTCAAACGTTCTTGAGCTTCAATTATTTTTAAATAATGAGCAAGTAATTCATCACCTTTACTTGCAGCTTCAGACAACAGTATCCGTAACTTTAAATAACGCTGGACTTTTTGAGCTTCTGAAACCTCTTCATCTCGCCCTAATAACCGAACTCTGCCGATTTCCTGAAGGTATAAGCGAACTAAATCCGTACTGCGGGTTTTTGTACTAACACTCGCCCTTTCTGTCTCGGAAGAAGCCATCTCCAGCTGCTCCAAATCCTCGTCTGCCGGAGCGTCCGCATCATCAGCGGTTATTTCCGGCTCCAAATCTTGACGGGACTTTTGAGTTTCGTAAGCGGCATCGGCATCTGCATAAAAAGATGTTGCTGGCATAAGAATATTCTCAACGGCTCCAGGTAACAATTATTAGCTGTTTAGCTAATCAACTGTTGCTATTGTTCCCGCGATTAACGGTGAACTAACATTATTTAGAAATTAATTTGGTTTTTTTTAAAAGAAAACCATACTGATTTCATTTGATACTGATTTAATTTAGGCATATCAGTTTAGTAATTAATTTGAACCAACAGCAATTCAAATGCTTTACTAGACTGCAATTAACCGGCATTGCCAGCTATACTTCCAACTTTATAAATCTTGACAGTAACCAAGATTACATGGTATAAAGATAGACAAGCTAAAAAAGTTATAAATCGTATGCATAGTCATATCTACATAGCTATGCAAGTTATTTCCTGACGAAATTTTAATTAATCGTCAGGGAATCTTAGTATTTTAGGTTAAAGGTTAGAGGTTAAAGGTAAAGAGTTAGGAATGAGAAGTTAGGAGTGGAGGCAATACTGCTCGGTTAAGGAATTGAGCACAATCGCCTCTATCCCCCCTTCGGGTTCGCTACTTCCCTCAACGGAGGGATGACGACCCACGGGAGTAGTCTCACCAAACCCCCTTAAAAA
>JBCBPQ010000008.1:0-81165 GCA_039820645.1 Cyanobacteria bacterium J06633_8
GATGGGATGAGAGGCAGTGGCAGAAATTTGGCTGTGGCTACTACTGCAAGTCTCACAAGTAATACAGCGAGCCATTTATTGAGAATTCGTCCCGGTATTCTTTCTGATTGCGCGACTTTGATTGGACGTGTTTTCGTGGATAAAAATTTTGATGGTGAACAGCAACGGGGAGAGCCAGGAGTACCGAATGCAGTAATTTTTATGGATGATGGCAACCGCATTATTACTGATGCGAATGGAATGTATTCGGTTGCTAATGTTATTTCAGGTAATCGCACTGCAACTTTGGATTACACTAGTTTACCAGGTTATATTCAAGCTCCCAATCTTTACAAAATCAAAAATAATAGTCAATCTCGCTTGGTACGTCTAGCCCCTGGAAGTATGGCGAGAATAAATTTTGCCGTCACTCCAGCTTTTGGAGAGGGAAAAGGTGGTGCGAAGAAAATATTTGCACCAAAGCCTTCAAAGGGGGGACGTTAATCAGATGAAAAATTTAAATTTAAACAAAGGATATTTTATATTTACTGCTTGTAGCGCAATGATAGTATTACCTAGAGGTAGCGTATCGGCACAAAGTATAGTTATTAATGAGAAAGCGGTAAATGATTCCGATTTACCACAATTAAATTTAGTAGAAAATGACAATGATGTATTATTTTCATCATCGGAAATTAAAACTGAACAATCAAGTTTAGAAAAAATTATTATTCAAGATTTCTCTGTTGTAAAAGAAGAAGACAAACCAGCTATTTTAAATACACAAATATCCAATAATGACAATAAATCAAAGAGTATAAATTTTGAAGAAAATAAGCAACAAAAACAAAAACAAAATCCTTCGGCTCCCTTATCTGTTAAGAATCAAGTTAATATAATTACTCCTCAAACTGGTATTACTAACAAAGAAACTACTAATATATCAATTCAGCATCACCCTAGCGCCGATATTAATGTAGAAATAAATGGAAAGCCTATAGATAAAAGTCTTAGTAGTTACGTTCATAAGGATGAATCACAAGAGCTTTATACTACAATTTGGTACAAAGTTCCTTTATCCAAGGGTGAAAATACCATTACTGCTCAAGCTGAAGGTGGTAATGCTGTTAGCGTCAAAGTCATTTTTAAACAACAAAAAGCCAAGATTTCTATTAATCCAGTTGGGGAATCGAGAATTCCTGCTGACGGACGTTCTAATATAGATTTCCGAGGCAATATTACTGATGAAAATGGTAAATTAATCGAGAAAGATGTCATAGTTACTCTAAATAGTGATGCCGGTAAGTTTATCGGTGCAGATTACAAACCCGATGCATCTGGTTTTCAGGTTTTGGCTAAAAACGGCGAGTTTACTGCTAGTTTGCAAGCAGGTAATCAAGCTCAAAGTGTTAAAGTTAAAGCGACTATTTACGATAAAAATAATTCTTCTCAATTTGATTCGGAAGCAGTTAGTTATGTAGAGTTTGTAACTAATCTACGCCCTTCCTTGGCAACAGGGGTTGTCAATTTAAGAATTGGAGCCGGTGGTACCAATTATTGGGGCAGTTTCCGCGACTTTCTTAATCCTGAAGAAATCGATAAAGACACTACTGTAGATTTAGATGCAGCAGTTTTTGCTACTGGTAAAGTCGGAGAATGGCTATTTTCCGGAGCATATAATAGCGATCGCCCTTTGAATCAAGATTGTAATGGTGACAATCGTCTTTTCGGTGGAGTTCAATCTTGTGAAAAACAATATCCGGTGTATGGAGATGATTCAACGGTTACGAATACTGCTCCTTCTATAGATAGCGTTTATGCTCGCATCGAACGCACTCCCAATATCAAAGGTGCGGAAGCAGATTATTTTATGTGGGGTGATTACAATACCCAGGAGTTTGCCAGACAATCCCAACTTTATTCTGCGACAACCAGACAACTGCACGGTTTTAAGGGAAATTTTAATTTAGGTAATTTACAGGTAACGGGATTATTTGCTAATAATATCGAGGGTTTTCAACGAGATACTATTACTCCCGATGGAACTAGCGGTTATTATTTCGTTTCTCGTAGGTTTGTAATTCCCGGTAGTGAAAGCATTTTTATCGAAACAGAAGAAATAAATCGTCCGGGTACGGTAGTCAAACGTAAAGCTTTGTATCGCGGTGCGGATTATGAAATTGATTACGACAGGGGAACAATTTTATTCCGTCGTCCGATTTTCGCTACGGAATTAAATCCTCTACAGGCAACTTTAGTTAATCGAATTGTAATTACTTACCAAAATGAAGCCGGTGAAGATAGCCAACTTTATGGAGGTAGGCTGCAATATAACTTGAGAAATGGAAAGGTAAATCCAGATAGAACAGCATTTTTGGCAGGTAGTTATTTAAAAGAAGAACAAGGAGCACAAGATTTTGAGCTATATGGAGTTGATTTCTATGCTCCCCTCGCATCCGGTTTTATTCTTGGTGAATATGCGCGATCGCAGCACAATACTCTCAATTTTGGCGATGTCAGTGGTTCTGCTTACCGAATTGAAGCAAATGCGAACATTGGTAGCGGTTTTAAATCAAAAGCTTATTACCGCTCGGTGACAGAAAATTTTGCTAATAATGCCACCTGGAGTTTTGCACCGGGACAAACTCGTTACGGTGCCGATATCGCCGCTAAGATTGGTGACTCAACTAGTTTTCAGGTTGGTTACGACCATGAAGAAAATTTCGGTATTGCTCCAGCAGAACAAACTCAATTATTTGATTTATTTAATCCTCAACCATTACCGACACCGGGTAGTCAAGTTGATAACTCACTGACTACAGTTAGAGCCGGAATTCAGCAACAAATCGGCGAGTCTGATGTGAAATTTGAATACGTCAATCGTTCCCGCGAAGATAGAGTTAACAACTTATTTGAAGGAACTGCCAGTCAATTAGTATCCAGTCTCAACGTACCTTTAACCGAATCTATAAATTTCCGCGCTCAAAACGAATTAAATCTCGAAGATAGCGATCCTCTTTATCCCAACCGTACAACCCTAGGTTTAGATTGGAGACTTTATCCCGGTGTGAGAATGCGGTTAGCCCATCAATTCTTTGATAGTGGCTTATTGAAAGGTAATAACATCACCAGCTTAGATACCCTCGTCGAACACAAATTTACTGAAGATACCAGCATTAGCGGACGCTACTCGATTCTCTCAGGTATCGACGGTATGAACGACCAAGGTTCCATAGGATTAAATCAACGTATTCGTGTCGCACCTGGATTAAGAATAGATTTAGGTTACGAAAGAGTATTAAACGATATTTTCGGCAGCACTGCTACAGGTGTGAAATTTGCTCAGCCCTATGCCACCGGACAAAGTGCTTCTTCTTTAGGTTTATTGGAGGGAAGTACTTACAGTGTGGGCATGTCATATACCGATAATCCCAACTTTAACGCCAACGCTCGCTTTGAATATCGCGATGGCAACCAAGGTAACAACACAGTAATTACCGCAGCAGCAGCCGGTAAAATTTCATCAGCATTCACCGCAGCAGTAAGGTATAAACAAGCTGGTGGAGCCAACCAGCTATTAGATGGATTAGCAGATACAGCAAATCTCCGCGTCGGTTTGGCATATCGCGATCCTAAGAGCGATAAATTTAACGCTTTACTCAAATACGAATATCGCCAAAATCCTTCCACAACCCCCGATACCTTATTATTTGGTAGCGGCAACGGTTCTATAGATCATCTTTTCTCAGCAGAAGCAATCTATGCACCTAGTTGGAGATGGGAATTCTATGGAAAATATGCTTTCCGTAACAGTAATAATTACTTAGCTAATAATTTTACAAGCAACACTAGTTTAAACCTGACTCAACTAAGAGCAAATTATCAATTAGGCTATCGTACCGATTTAGCCATAGAAGGACGTTGGATTGGTCAACCCACACAAGATTACAGCGAATTTGGCGTAGCTGTAGAAGCTGGATATTATCTCACACCAGATTTCCGAGTTGGTGTAGGTTATGCCTTTGGTAGTGCAGATGACCGTGATTTTACAGGTTATCGTTCCGCTGGTGGTCCCTATCTCAACGTCAGCTTCAAAGTAAACGAACTATTTGGTGGTTTCGGCAGACAGAAAGTTGCACCACCACAGCAACAAGAATCAGTTAACAGTGAGCAGTGAGCAGTAATCAGTTACCAATTACTAATACCCAATCCCCAATTATCAATTACCCATTACCCATTACCTGTTAGCTGTTACCAATATTTATGAAATCATCTATTAAATCATTTAAATCTAAGCTTATTCGTAGCTTAACTTTATTAATGACAACCTGTAGTTATCAAGGTTTGCTGTTAATGGGTGAAGCAAACTTTTCTCAAGTTGCAGCCCAAACCACACCGCTATTATGTGCGGCTCCCGGTACAGATGGAGCCGGAAATAACTTGACTGGCATTATTAATACTTATTATCCCGGTACGGGTAATGTTAATACTGGTGCAACTTCAATTCCCGTGGGAACATTTACTGGTGCCTCAACACAAATCCAAACAGGTGATTTGCTGTTGGTTATCCAAATGCAGGGAGCAGATATTGATTCTAGTAATACCGATTCTTATGGAGATGGTGTACCTGGTGGTTCAACTCCCCTTAGATCTTTCGTAGCTCCAACAGCAACTGGTGCTAGCGGCAATCTCAATAACGCTAACTTTACAGCCGGTAATTATGAATACGTTGTTGCTACCTCAGCAGTGGCTGGTGGTTCGGTAACAATTCAAGGAGCAAATGGAGGAGGATTAATTAATTCTTATAGCAATGCTCCATTCGGTACTCAAGGACAAAGAACTTATCAAGTAATTCGCGTACCGCAGTACACCACAGCGACTATTACTTCAGGGCTGACAGCAAGTCCTTGGAATGGCTCCACTGGTGGTATTTTAGCCTATGATGTTGCTGATAATTTGAATTTAGGTAGTGCCACCATAGATATTAGTGGAAGAGGATTTCGTGGTGGTGGTGGACGACGGCTTACAGGAGCAGATAGAAATGTGGCTCCTGGTTTACTCGAAAGCGATTTCAGGAGTTTATCACAATTTCAGCCCACGGAACCTCAATTTGAAGGTACTAACGGTTCTAAAGGTGAAGGTATTGCCGGTACGCCAAGATTTATATTTAATTCTACGAATAATAGTCTAGAAAATTCTGGAGTTGAAGGTTATCCCAACGGTTCATCAGGTCGTGGCGCTCCTGGGAACGCTGGAGGAGGAGGTACAGACGGCGATCCACTCGGAGATTTTCGCTTCCCTAATGGTGAAAACACCGGTGGTGGTGGTGGTGGAAACGGTGCAGCCGGTGGTTTAGGTGGTAGAAGTTTTGATTCGCAAGAGTATATTGGTGGTTTTGCTGGTGCAAGCTTCCCCGCTACAAGCAATCGCTTAGTATTGGGAGGAGGTGGTGGTGCAGGAACAACGAACGATGGTACAGGTACTCTGCCCGATGGTTTATCAAGTAGTGGTGCTGCCGGTGGTGGTATGGCATTTATTCGTACTGGTAGCGTTAGCGGTAGCGGTAGTATCAATGCTAATGGTGCTGATGCTTTAAATGTCACTGTCGATGGAGCCGGTGGTGCTGGTGCTGGTGGTAGCGTCGTAGTATCTGCTCTCAATAACAACCTTACAGGTCTGACAGTAAACGCCAACGGTGGTAAAGGTGGTGACGCATTATCTAATAATAATTCCCACGGTCCCGGCGGTGGTGGTGGTGGTGGAGTTATATTTACTAGTCCAGGTGCGATTAGGTCTGCGAATGGAGGTGCTCCTGGTATCACAGTCACTACAAACCCTCGAAATTTTGGTGCAACTGCTGGTTCTAATGGTACTGCTTCCGATGTAGGCAATATAAATGGTGTTAGTTCTGGTGCGGAATGCTTGCTGCCACAATTAACTATTACTAAAACTACTTCTACACCAGGTCCAATTATCAAGCCTGGAAAAGCTACCTACACTATTACAGTTGCCAACGCTGCAAATTTATCCGCAGCAACTAACGTCAATATATCCGATCCTTTACCAAGCGGTTTTACTTTTGATGCTTCCACAAATCCTACAATTACTTTAAACGGAGGCGCAACTCGTACTAGCGTCAGCAATCCATCCGCTAGCGCAACAGTTGTAGAATTTGGTTCTTTCACCATTCCTGGCGGCGGTAGTGTAGAGATTACATTTACTACTGATATTGATGAAAATACCCCTAATGGTGTATACAATAATTCCGCTACGGCAACTTATACTGATACGACTAACACAACCACAAGTGTAAGTTACGACTCGACAAACACCGATGAAGACGTACAGGTGGGAAGTAATACACCTACGGACCCAGAACGTTTGCGGGGACTCAAAAGAATTACAAATGTATTTAGAGATGGGGTTTCCATCAGCGGAATTGATTTTAATTCCTTTATTGATAACCCTAATGACACCATTGATAATTTACCCGGTTGGTTTCAACTTTTGCCGGTAGGAGTATTTGAAATTAGTCCGCAATTACCCTTACAAAGCGGTGATGAAGTTGAATACACGATGTATTTCCTTGCAGATGGAAATCGACCGGTAGAAAACGTGAGATTTTGCGATCCTATTCCTCAAGGAACTAGTTTTGTTACCGATAGTTTTGGTTCCGGTAGCGGTATATCTGTGAATCTTTCAAATACAGTTACAGCCAATACTAATAATAATGATGGAGATAATGGTAGCTTTTTTGCTCCAGGAACTCAACTTCCCACCGATAATTTCTGTCCCAATCAAGATAATCCCACGGGTGCAGTAATTGGTAATCTAGATACAATAGACCATACTACAGGTAACAATTTTGGTTTTATTCGGTTTCGGGTGAGAGTGGATTAAGATAGCAAATTTCGGTTGAGTGTAATACATGTGTAAACCTCACCCCCTTCCCCTCTCCTTGTTAAGGAGAGGGGTGTCCACAAGTCAATCTAATTATTTTTATCAATTTTGGGAAAAATAAATTTGTTCGTTTAGTATCTCCGAACAAATTACCGTGAAATTTTTCTCGAAAGCTCTTAAACTGTCGTTGAAAATAAAGAAACCCGGTTTTTTGGAAAAACCAGGCTTCTCAACACCTCGATTGCTTAGAAAACAAATAAATTTATTATGTTTATTTTTACTGATATTACCGCTAACTGCTTGTCAGCAAGCAAAATCTGACGATAAAGGTTTACAACCACTTCCACAAGATTCATCAATACAAGTTTATTTTAATCATTCTCAAACTTCTGAATATCGAGAACCTTACCGCGATAAAATTCGCAAGGGAGATGATTTAGAACAAATAATTATTGATGCAATTTCTCAAGCTAATTCTACAATTGATATTGCGGTACAAGAATTACGTTTACCTTTAGTTGCTCAAGCATTAGTAAAAAAACAGCAAGCGGGAATCAAGATAAGAGTAATTCTAGAAAATAACTATAGCCGTGGTTGGAGTGATTTTACACCGCAGGAATTAACAAAGTTAACCAAACGGGAAAGAGATAAATATCAAGAATTTATCAAATTTGTAGATACTGACGAAGACGGCAAGCTGTCTGAGGAAGAAATTAATCAAAGAGATGCTTTAAAAATTTTGCGAAATGCCAAAATACCTTTAATCGATGATACTGCTGACGGTTCAAAAGGTAGCGGTTTGATGCATCATAAGTTTATGGTTATTGATAATCGCTTTGTAATTGTAACCTCGGCTAATTTTACTTTATCGGGTATTCATGGCGATTATGATAATTATGACAGTTTCGGTAATGTTAATAATTTAATCAAAATCGATAGTGTTGAATTAGCCGATATTTTTAGCGAAGAATTTAATCTCATGTGGGGTGATGGGCTTGGAGGTAAATTTGATAGTAAATTCGGTTTACAAAAACCTCGAAGAGATTTTCAACAAGTTTCTTTTGGGAATAATAAGGTTACGGTAAATTTTTCTCCCACCTCTCCTACAAAACTTTGGATTGACAGCAGTAACGGGTTAATTGGTAAAACATTAAAATCCGCAGCTAATTCTATTGATTCGGCATTATTTGTATTTTCCGCGCAACGTTTGAGTAATATTTTGGAAACACGTCACAAACAAAATGTGAAAATTAGGACTTTGTTAGAGCCAGATTTTGCTTATCGTTTCTACAGCGAAGGTTTGGATATGACTGGTGTTGCTTTGAGTAATAAATGTAAATATGAGCTAAATAATCAACCTTGGGAAAATCCAATTCAAACTGTTGGGGTACCTTTATTAACGAGTGGGGATTTATTACATCATAAATATGCTGTTATTGATAAAAAGATTGTAATTACTGGTTCTCATAATTGGACAGAAGCAGCAAATATTGGCAATGATGAAACGGTTTTGGTAATTGAAAATTCCAAAGTGGCTGCTCATTATGTAAGGGAGTTTGAAAGACTTTATACTAATGCTGAATTTGGTATTCCTAGAAGGATTGAAAAGAAGGTTAAGCAGCAAGAGAAGGAATGTGGGGAAATTCAAGCGCCTTCGACTTTTGTTGAAAAAGGAATTGTTGATATTAATACAGCGACTGCGGAGGAATTGGTAACTCTTCCTGGGGTGGGGAAGAAGTTAGCGGAGCGAATTATTAGAGCGCGTGGGGAGAAGCGTTTTGATTCTTTGGAGGATTTGGAGAGGGTTAAGGGGATTGGGAAGAAGATGCAAAGGAAGTTGGAGGGGAGGGTGAGTTTTTAAACGCAGAGGAGCGCGGAGGGAAACGCGGAGGGAAACGCGGAGTTTTTTTAAATCTTAGGCGATTCTCAATTTATCAATAAAGCTCTCATAATCGCCTTGGAATAAATTCCCAGGCTAAAACACAAAGTCTGATAAATCAGACTAGGTAGGGTTTTTAGTGCGTTTTAACGTACTTTGTATATGAGCCTTGAAATTTATTTCAAGGTGGTTGTGAAAACTTTATGAGAATGATGAAAGATTTTAGATACCTTGAGCTTTCTTCCCCACCACTTGACGAATATCATCCCAATCTTTTTCAGTTAATGGTGTTGCACTTCCAGAATTTAAACCTTCTAGCAACAAAGTCTCTAAACGTTCCTTCTTCACGGGGTGACAACCGGCATCAATAGGCAGGGCAAGCCTTTCAGAGTACGAGCGCTGAAAAGATAAAAACGTAAATTACGATTTTTTTATCAATAAACGTTTCAAATCCTTATTTTTTCGATGAATTTTTCTAAAAATTTTTCCTATCTTTTCAGCAGTCATTAAAGTGAAAGACTTGCCCTGCCTGCGATACATTATGCTTTGAGCAATTGGCTGTTTGTTTGTCCAGAATCGATTAATTGTAAACTTAATTTAATTTGGTTCTTTTCCCACCGTAATTCACCAGAAATCTCCCCTTGTTCTGAAGAAGCGCGAATATTGTTGTTTTTATCAACGTGTATTATTTATTTGCTTAAGTGAAATATTAGTAGTAATTAAAATCACAATTAAACAGTAATTTAAGTGTTTTTATAGAGAAATAATCGGCATTATATTAATGTAAATTGTATAAAAAAAATCTATCACACGGGAGGTTGCATGTGCGATTTTGCGTGGGATACAGAACCAGCCGTGGTATAAGATATTATGAAAAATCGGGTTTTGGAAAAATAAAGCTGGTACCCAAACAAGAACTCTACCAAGGAGAATATGGAAATAGTTGATTAATGGTACAACATAGGCACAACTAATTACACTTAAAGTACTCCCTTACTTCTTGCTTGACTATAAAAATGACCGAACAAAAATCTCGAATCTGCATTCTTGGTGGTGGCTTTGGCGGACTTTACACTGCTTTACGTTTAGTTAAACTGAATTGGGAAGAGTCGCAAAAACCCGAAATTGTCCTGGTTGACAAAAATGACCGCTTTTTGTTTTCCCCCCTTCTTTACGAATTGCTGACTGGGGAAATGCAAAGTTGGGAAATAGCCCCAAGCTATCAGGAACTTTTGCAAAATACTGGTATTCGCTTTTATCAAGCAAGGGTATCTGGAATTGATACCGAAGAAAAACGAGTACAACTACTAAATGGCCCGGAAATTCCCTACGATCGTTTAGTCTTAGCTATGGGTGGAGAAACACCGTTGGATATGGTACCAGGTGCCACATCTTATGCTCATGCCTTCCGCAGCCTTGATGATGCTTACGTTTTAGAAGAACAATTGCGGATACTTGAAGAATCCGATAAAGATAAAATTAGAATTGCAATTGTTGGTGGTGGCTATAGTGGTGTTGAATTAGCCTGCAAGTTATCTGACAGGCTCGGGGAAAGAGGACGTTTTCGATTAGTGGAAATGGCTGATGAAATTCTCCGCAATTCTCCGGAGTTTAATCGTGAAGCTGCAAAAAAAGCTTTGGATGAACGCAGTGTTTGGGTTGACTTGGAAACAAAGGTAGAATCTATCGCTGCCGATAGTATTTCTTTGGAATACAAAGGTGTTGTAGATACAATTCCTGTAGATTTGGTAATTTGGACTGTAGGTACCAGAGTCACTTCTTTAGTTGAAAAACTTGCCATTAAACACAATAAACAAGGAAAAGTTACTACTACACCGACTTTACAGGTAGTAGATAATCCCGATATCTTCGCTTTAGGAGACTTAGCGGAAACTTTTGATGCAGAAGGGAAACAAATACCGACAACCGCACAAGCTGCTTTTCAACAAGCCGATTATGTCGGGTGGAATATTTGGGCTAGTCTTACAAATCGTCCTTTACTGCCCTTCCGCTATCAACATCTAGGTGAATTTATGTCATTGGGAGTTGATAATGCTACACTTACCGGCTTGGGCTTCAAAATGGAAGGAACATTCGGATTGGTTGCTCGTCGTCTTGCTTATCTTTACCGTCTACCAACTTTAGAACATAAGTTAAAAGTTGGTTTTAATTGGTTAACTCGTCCTATTATTGAAGCACTTTCTTGAAGGTAGTAGTTGATTGCATTAATTTTGACTGGTTCATTTTCTCAGCCAACTTTGGGAGACGTTATCTATAACGTCTCTACAACTTATCAGAACTAATAAAGTTAATTAGTAAGGAGTAGAGGGGAAAGAAGGAAAGAGAGGGAAGAAAAAATTCTTAACTCGCTACTCTTAACTCATAACTCCTAACTCTCGATGTAAAATCTAAAATCCAAAATCGTTATAGGTGGATGAAACAGCCGAAAGTCATTTTTTTAGATGCCGTTGGAACACTCTTTGGTGTTAAAGGTAGTGTTGGTGATATTTACAGTCAAATTGCAGAAGAATTTGGCGTAGAAATATCACCGGCTACTTTGAATCAAACCTTTTTTCAGAGTTTTAAAGCTTCTCCACCCCCAGTTTTCCCTAAAGCTAAATCACAAGATATCCCGCAACAGGAGTTTGCCTGGTGGCATCGCATAACTCAAACTACTTTTGAGCAAGCCGGTGTTTTACATAATTTTGATGACTTTTCGGCTTTCTTTAGCGAAGTCTATATCCACTTTGGCACGGGAGAGCCTTGGTTTGTTTATCCTGATGTCCTCAAAGCTTTAACTAATTGGCATAATAAAGGAATCGAATTAGGAATATTATCCAATTTCGATTCCCGAATTTATTCAGTTTTACAAGCTTTAGAATTAAGAGATTACTTTGGCTCGATAACTATCGCAACTCAATCTAGTGCAGCCAAACCCAACCAAAAAATATTTGCAATCGCCCTGGAAAAACACAATTGCTTACCAGAAGCTGCATGGCACATTGGCGATAGTATTAAGGAAGATTACGAAGGAGCCAAAGCTGCTGGGCTTAGAGGTATTTGGTTAAATCGGAATCAGTGACAGTGAACAGTTATCAGTGAACAGTTATCAGTGAACAGTTATCAGTTAATAACAATCTTTAACATCAAAGCCCGGTTTGTTAAAAAGCCGGGTTTTTAAGTTTTCAATTGTTAACTAGATAGCTGATTCACTTCGTCTTGTAATATACTAATCAGGTTTTCATCTCCTTTTCGCTTGGCAACTTCTAAACGACGTTGTGCATCACGAAGTAAATTTTGCTGATGAGTTTTATTTCGCTGATTTCTGCTAACTCGATTCCTAAAAGATATTTTCTTGCTATCGCCGAAGATAAAGCTTAACTTTTTACGCTTCTTTAATTCTTCTACTTTTTCTGGATTCCCGGAATAATAACTAACGCCACGATACTTTAGTTCTACTGCATTATCAGTTACGGGAGTGTATTGAGAATAATGACATTTCCACTCGGCACCCCGATATTTCCCACAAACTCCTGCGGTAGTTACTTCAACCGTCACAGGAGAGTGTTCGTATTTAATTCCACGATAAATAAGTTTCATAATATTCCTTGCCTCTTTGGATCTCTAAGGTTAAAACTGAGGCGCGTTCCTTCGGCTCTACATCCTACTTCCGTCTTTTAATCGCTATTTAACTATCTAGTTATTTTTAGCGGCTAACAAAGATGAACGCAAAATAATTTTTCTGTATTTATTGTAACTGTTTTTTGTAAAAGTCAGGGTAAAATGACAAAGTTTTATGTTTTATTTATATTTTAAAAATAAATAGTAGGTTATATCACCTAATTCAGCAGGTGTAGCAGTTTTGAATTGATTAAAGCCCCCTAAGCTTAAATTTGCGAGTTTTATTAACAGGTTTTCAGGCATCCTCCCAAAAGTGATATTGATTTAGGGGAAACAGGAACAGCAACTTTATAGAAATATTGGTTTTCTACAAATACATACACAAAAGTTACCGAAAAAATTACGATTGGGTGGATGGCTTAATGAATTATTCGGTGGAAAAAATCTAGTGTACATACCTAAAAAACTGTAACTTTTCACTGCAATCAAATACAGATTAACCTCACCCCCTTCGCCTCTCCTTCTTAAGGAGAAGGGTGTTCTATATTGCCCATTTTGAAAAATCAAACCTGCAAAACCTTAACCTCTTCCCCAGCACTAACCGACTTTTTCCCAACTTCCAAAACAGCTAAAGCATTAGTCTGAGCTAAATTAATCAAATTCCCAGAACTTTTACTACCAGCAGCAGCACTGAATTGATAAACTCCATCAACTAAATTCAACTTTCCCCAAATATAAGTTTCCCGTTTACCGTTGGAACTTAAATTATCGCCAGTTTGTGCTTTGATAAATTGAGGCTGCCAACCTTCCACAATGTTGGAACATTTTTTGATAAATGGTTGTACAAAACGCCAATAACTCACCAATGCTGAAACTGGATTCCCCGGCAAACCAAAATATATTGGGGAATTGGGTGTTGGGAAACTAGCTACAGTTAAAGGTTTACCGGGTTTCATTGCCACGGCTCGTACTTTAATTTCCCCGCCGAGAGATTCGAGATTTTTTTCCACGTAATCGTAATCTCCTACCGATACACCACCCGAAGAAAGTACTATATCAGCTTTAGCCATAGCTTCGGAGATTGCTTGTTTGAGTGCTTCGGGATCATCTTTGATAATTCCTAACATCAAAGGTTGGGCACCACATTGTTTAACTAGAGAAAATAAAGCGTACTGATTTGAATCTACAATTTGTCCCGGTTGTAAAGTTTGTTCCGGTGTTATCAATTCATTACCAGTAGATAAAATAGCTACACGGAGACGACGAAAAACCTTTAACTTTGTACATTGAGCCGCAGCTAAAACTGCGATTTCAGAGGCATTAAGCTGAATACCTGGGGACAATAATTCCGTTCCCGCTTGGTAATAAGCAGCACGATGTCTGACAAATTCTTGAGATTCTGGTGCTTTGAGAATAAATACTTTATCATCTTCGCGACGGGTATTTTCTTGCATGACTACCGTATCGGCACCTTTTGGCATTACCGCACCCGTCAAAATTCGCGCAGCTTCTCCCGATTGAATGTTAGATTGAGGTTGATAGCCTGCGGGGATATCCTCAACAATTTTTAAAACCGCTGGCTTTTCTTCACTAGCTTCTCGAACATCTTGATAAATTACAGCATAACCATCCATAGCTGAGTTATCCCAGTGAGGAAAATCAAGTTGACTGGTAACTGGTGAAGCTAAAACTCTTCCGGTAGCTGTGAATAAATCGACGGTTTCTATATCTGTTTGATTATTTAAAGGTTTAACTAAATTAAAGATAATATTTTCTGCTTCGTTTACTGATAACATAGCCAATTAATCCTATAACAGTTCGATTTAATTTACGATTTAATTTACGAATTTACTTGCAGGTAAAGAGATAATTTATTTTATTTCTATTTTATTTCAATGAAGTACTGTAAAAGAGAGATTAAATTATTATATCAATGCTGTAAACGCTACTGATACAGCTATATTTAAGGGTAAACACCCAAGCACATGCCGATAAAACTTAAGTAAAAAGAGCATATAACATTCATCGGCATTTTGAATATGAAAAGTAAAGGTTTAGCGTATATTTTATGGTTTTTATGTGCTTTTAGTATATTCGGCGCTCAACGTTTTTATTGTAAAAGATATCTGAGCGGTTTTATCTATCTATTCACTTTTGGTTGTTTTGGAATAGGACAATTTATCGATTTATTTACCATTCCCAATATGGTGGATGAAGAAAACTTAAAATACCAGGCACTATACGGTTATCAAAATATCAATATTAACGGTAATCCCCAAGTTACCATAAATGTTGACGGTAGGAAAAGTCATGCATCCAAAACTGTTAATAACAGAAAAGTCTCGGATACGATAAAAATTTTGCAAACAGCTAAGAATAATGGAGGAATGATAAATCTTTCAGATTCCGTTCTTGCAACTGGTAAAGAAACCGCACAGGTAAAGCAAACTCTTGAGAAGATGTGTAAAGATGGTTTGATAGAAATTACGAATCTTCCCGATTCAGGAGCAATTGTTTATAAATTGCTTTAAATGCAACTTATAACTCCGATAAGATACTTTCAGATATTATATAGATTTAATTACATTTTGCTCAATATATTGAGCAATTTCTTTTTTATCAAAACTTCCATCAGCGACTTTTAATACTAAAATATAAGTTTCTTCATCATTCGTATTTAAAATATAGCCATTTATCCTCAAAAAAGTATCCATCACAGCAAAAGCAGTACGTTTATTACCATCAACAAAAGGATGATTCTTGGCAATATGGTATAGATAAGCAGCAGCTTGTTCGTAAATTGTAGCGTGTAAATACTGCCCGGAAAATGTTGCTTAAGGTTGCCTCATGGGCGGGTTCTAGCGCGTATTTTACTAGACATTGCCATGCTCTATCTGAGATTGTTGGCACCTTGAGGATACGATTTTTGCCATTCTTTTTAGGAATTGGTACCTCTCGCAATCCTTGGTGTTTCCAATCGCTGACCGTACTAAGCTTGTTGTACAACTCAAAGCGTTCTTTGAATGTCAATGCTTTCTTACCATCAATCCCCGCCGTTTTTCGCCCTTTATTTAGTTGGGTTACTTGGCGGATTGCTAGCAGTTTTGCTGATGTGGATTTCAGAACCAGCTTTTGAAGTGACCGAGCGCGGGCTATGTCACCAACTCGTCGAGCTTTGAATATTCTCTTTTGTAAGCGGAAAAGGTTCTTCCGGAATTTCTTCCAAGGTAACTTTCTCCAAGATTCACTAGTTTTTACGCTGTGTCTAATCATACTTTACTCCATTAAATATTTTCTGAATATCCGACAGCAGTTTCCGCTGTCATCCTACCCACTGCAAGGAATTCGGCTCAACCTAGCTTACTGAAGTTTCGACTACACTCCAGACCAAAACGCAGTGTTTTTACTCGTTCCGTAACAAAGATATTCTCGTGTTGAGAACTTTTCTGAAACTTAGGGCGGTTCATTTTGCCTAGCACCTTCTCAGGAATGCGACTAGAAGCTTAAAACTGTCGCGAGAATAATCGGTACTGAAGTCCACATTTGTTGTTCAGGCTGTGGCTTGATGATAAGACACTTTTTTAGAACCTATTTACCCATATCTCATCCCCGTTAGCGCCAGTGTAGCTACCTGCATAGCTTCTGATTACGCCCTGTTCCCAGCTTCGCTCTGCGGTTACGGTTGTTGCCGCTCGGCGTGGGCAGATAGGGAGTCACGTCATCCCGGACGGGTGGGATTTTCACCCACATCTTTGAAACAGTTATAGATTTCGGGGCGTTCCCCGCGAATCTACCTAACTCATACCCCGGTATTTTTACCGGCTCCTAGTTAGAACGAGCCGCACTAAACCTTCATCTCTGACACTAGAAGTACCGCCAAATTTTTCTACCTGCCTGCGATGAATTTTGAATACTAAATTTTTGTTTAAAAAATTAGGAGTCTGCAAGACGACGGTAAACCTCTTCTCTTTCACCAAGTGAATTTTTAAGGTCAGAAGCCCCCGGATTTATCCGTGGATTTGTCATGTAGAAGCACCATTATTCTATTTATGGGGCTTTAATTACGAATTACGAATTACGAATTACGAATTATGCTCACGCTCGGATTCTAAATAAGCTTCCCAAACTTGGTTTTCTGAATTTTCCTTATGTTCAACTTTCAAATTACGTAAATAATCAAGTACTTTTTTTTGTTGTGATTCGGAAATTTTTTCTAATTCTTGAATAATCTGTTCTTTAACATTCATTTTTATAACCGATATTAAACTTTCATTTTAGAATCTGATATTTTTTTCTCTTTATATATTTTCCCTTGACAACAAAATTATTAAATACATTCCTCAAAAAAACTCTGCGTGCCTCTGCGCTTACCTCATTCTTCCTCTGCGTTAAAAAAGTAATTTTGATGCCAACAGATTTAGTATCAGTTGTTGGCAGCTAAACATAAAACGATAAAAACTTAATTCAAGATATAAGGTAGATGCAAATCAAACCTAAATCAATCCCTAAGCCATTTGCTTATTTTTATATTTCGTTAAATCACCTGGTGCAAACACACCTTCTTCCGTAATAATCGCTGTAATTAATTCTGCTGGGGTAACATCAAAAGCAGGATTATAAAAATTAATACCTTCTGGAGTCAGAATAGTTTCACCTACTTGATAAATCTCAGCTGCATTGCGTTCCTCAATGGGAATTTGACTGCCATCAGCTAAAGAAAAATCAACTGTAGATAAAGGTGCTGCTACAAAGAAAGGTACCTTATGAGCCTTAGCCACCAACGCCAAACTGTAAGTACCAATTTTATTTGCAGCATCACCATTCGCAGCAATTCTGTCAGCACCCACAACTACCGCATGAATTAAATTCTGTTTCATGCAGTGTGCAGCCATACTATCAGTAATTAAAGTTACGGGAATTCCTTCTTGCACGCATTCCCAAGTAGTTAATTTTGCACCTTGTAATCTAGGGCGGGTTTCATCAGCAAAAAGTTGTTCTAAACGCCCTTCTCGGAAAGCCGAACGCACTATACCCAAAGCGGTACCATAACCCGCAGTCGCTAAAGCACCGGCATTACAGTGAGTTAATAAAGTTAATTTTTCTGGTGTTTCTGGTAAAGCTTTTAAACCATTGTCACCAATTTTATGACAAGTTTGTAAATCTTCAGCGTTAATAGTTTGAGCTGTTTCTAAAAGAGTCTTTCTGATTTCTTCCACAGTGCCTATTGATTCATAAGCTGTTCTGAGAATTCGTGAAATTGCCCAAAACAAATTTACTGCTGTCGGGCGAGTCTCCCGCAACATTTGAGCCACTTGCTCCAAACCTGTCAAAAACTCATGGCGATCACTCGTTTCAATTTCCCGCGCTCCCAGATACATTCCGTATGCAGCAGCAACTCCAATTGCAGGGGCACCGCGAACAATCATAGTTTTAATTGCCTGTGCCATATCTTCACTGCGGTGAATTTCTACATAAGAATACTCCCCTGGTAAACGAGTTTGGTCAATTAAAGAAACGAAATTGTTACGCCAAATTACAGGGTATACGGGATTGTTTTGCAACATATTTTGTTGATAAATGAATTTAATTACTTGGTAATGGGTAATGGGTAATGGGTAATGGATAATTGGTAATAGGTAATGGGTAATTGGTAAAAAAATATTTTTCAGTTCCCAATTCCCAATGCCCAATTTCCAATGCCCAATTTCCATTACCTATCACTTGCAACTAATTGTAATTAAACTACAGCAGATGGTTGATTGCTGAAGAAAGTCTTTAAAATTCTTTGAGCAATTTGAGGACTTGTTAAACCTAATTCGGCTTTGCTTTGATCGGGTGTAGCATGATCCACCAAAATATCCGGTACGCCGAAACGCTTAATCGGTACCAAAATATCGGCATCAAGTAAAGCTTCAGCAACCGCCGAGCCGAAACCACCCATTACACAACCTTCTTCTAAGGTTACTACTCGTCCTATTTTCTGTGCTAAGGGGAACATCAGTTCCGTATCCAAAGGTTTGCAGAAACGAGCATTAATGACAGTGGCTTCAATACCGTGTTCGCTGAGAATTTCTGCTGCTTGCAACGTAGAATTAACCATAGAGCCGTAGCCTATCATTAATACATCATCTCCATTACGGAGAATTTCGCCTTTGCCAATTTCTAAAGGCTCCCAACCTTCTTCCATTAAAGGTACACCAAAGCCGTTACCGCGAGGGAAACGCATGGCAATAGGTCCTTTGGTATAGTTAACTCCGGTTACTGTCATTTGTTGTAATTCGGCTTCATCTTTGGGTGCCATCATCACCATATTGGGAATGCAGCGCATATAAGCAATATCGTACATTCCTTGGTGAGTGGGGCCATCAGCACCGACAATTCCGGCTCTATCTAAACAGAAGAAAACGGGTAAATTTTGGATGCAAACATCGTGAACAATTTGGTCGTAACCGCGTTGCAAAAATGTTGAATAAATATCAGCAACCGGACGCATTCCTTGAGTCGCTAATCCAGCAGCCAAGGTTACAGCATGTTGCTCGGCAATTGCTACGTCTATATATTGAGCGGGTAATTTTGATTTTATCTATCCAAACAAGTTCCCGTAGCCATTGCAGCGGTAATACCGATAATTTTCGGGTTTTGCTCGGCAAGTTTTACTAAAGTATGAGCAAAAACTTTCGAGTACTTCGGTGGCTTTGGTTTACTCGAAGGGATCGCCTTACCAGTTGTTAAATTAAACGGACTTTGGGCGTGATAGCCTACTTTGTCTTTCTCAGCTATTTCATAGCCTTTGCCCTTAGTAGTGGCAACATGAACTAAAACTGGCCCCGGAATTTTATGAGCCTGCTTAAAAGTAGCAATCAAATCTTCTAAATTATGACCATCTACAGGCCCCATATAAGTAAAACCGAGTTCTTCAAACACGGCACCTACCTTGGGAACTGCTAAACGCTTCATTCCTTCTTTGATGCGTTCGAGTTCAGGTGGTATCGAATCCCCTCCAAGAAAAGGAAGTTGCTTAACCTGTTCTTCAAAATTATCTTTGATGAACTGCATCGGTGGAGACAACCGCATTTTATTTAAATAGCGGGGGATGGCACCAACGTTAGGAGATATTGACATTTCGTTGTCATTGAGGACAACTAATAAATTCGTATTGGGTAAATGTCCGGCATGGTTGATAGCTTCCAAAGCCATACCACCAGTTAATGCTCCATCGCCGATAATAGCAGCAACTTTAAAATTTTCACCCTTTCGATCTCGGGCGATCGCCATTCCTAGCCCCGCCGAAATGCTAGTAGAAGCATGTCCGGCACCGAAATGGTCAAATTTATTTTCGCAGCGCTTCAGATATCCTGCGACTCCATCTTTCTGCCGTAGAGTATGGAAATGACTGTAACGTCCTGTAATCAATTTATGAGGATATGCTTGGTGCCCCACATCCCAAATAACTTTATCTCTATCTAAATCCAGGGTTTGATAAAGCCCCAATGTTAACTCTACAACACCCAACCCAGGTCCAAGGTGTCCGCCGGTAGCTGCAACCGTTTGTAAATGCTTGTCTCGAATTTGACGGCCAATCTGCTCTAGTTGCCGAATCGATAACCCGTGCAACTGATTTGGATGAGTAATTTCACTCAGGTGCATATTTACTGGGTTTTCCTCTCTACAATTATTTGTATATTGATTGTCCCACGGGAATGAGAAAATGGGGGAAGTTGGGGTGGGGAGATGTGGAGAGGAGGAAGAGGGGGAGAAGGGGAAGAGGGGGGAGAAGGGGATGGGGAGGATGTTTGGTATGAGTAATTACGAATTATGAATTATATTTTCGGTAAATGAAGGTGTAAGAGTGATTTTGACGAATAAACGCGGTAATTTGGCTCTCGAAGCAGGTTTAGAGGTTGTTAGAAAAAATTCGTCTTCAAAATCCAAATCAGTTTTTAATCATGCTTGGGCGTTGAAAAATTCTTATAGGACTTACGCAAACACAAATAAGCATGGATTCTTTTGACTTAAATAGTATCCAAAGAGAAATATGGCAACCTGAGTTAATAGCACTAGCTATTCCAGAAAAACAATTAAATATTAAGGATTTTCTAGACATTGGAGTTAGTATTACCAATCATTCACGATTTCCCTTTTACTTTCACCCTGTAGAAGAGCTAATTCCACAGATTTTGAAAGAAGACGGGCAAGTATTAAAACCACTTTTGGTTACGAATGAATTAACTAATAGTGTTACAACAACATCTTTGACTGAAAAGAATTTCAGATTAATGTTTACTCGTTTTTTCTCAAAATTAGCTAGCCTTTTTCGAGCAAACGATGATTGGTCAGTACCAGGTAGAGATTCTATAGGATTCTCTATACACACAAGACTCTTTTGGCAAAATGATTTGTTAGTTATAGGTTATTCTGGTGATTGTTTCAATGTATTTAATTATAGGAAATATTGGTTATGTAAATCGCTCAATCCAGGTAAATATCAGCTTCAGTTTTTTTTTATCACGTAAACAAACAAATAGAAGATTTTTAAATAGACAAATAAGTTCAGCACCGACTTCCTTTAATAACTTTCATTTAGTCCAACCTCTTGAAAATAAACCCAATGCAATAGAAATAGATGATATTCAATTTGAAACTTTAGTTCCAGAAAAAGTTTTAATAATCCCGGAAAAGGAAAGTGAAGCAGAAACTTCCGTCAAAATTGGAATCAAGATTACTAATAATAGTCAAAATCCTTATCGCTTTGATTTTTATTCCACCTTAATTCCCCAGATTATAGGAGTAAATGGTGAGTTATTAAGTAAAGCTGGTTCTAGTGAACAACTTCGAGCAAATACAAAATCTGATTATCCTTTAGCAATGCCAGGAGAGTGCGTAACTCGTTTTCCATCTGCAAAACTATTGTGGCATTGTGACCAATTAAAACTTAAAATTGCTACCGGATATGGTGGATTTTATTTTTTTAATTCTCTACAAGCAGGTGAATATCTAATCAGGTTTGTATATATAAAAAATAATAGTTTTACTACAAGCGATTGTAGGGATAAAACTAACAAAATAGCTTTGGAATGGATAGAAAAAACAATTGTTTCTACATCATATGTAAAGTTTAGTCTTTCAAAATTTCATCATCAAACTGTGTCATAATCAGTTTTGTACTTGATAAATAAAACAAATTTAAATATTTTTGAATCTGAAGTTATAAAGGAACTATAGCAATCCTATATTCGTGAGAAAGATAGGTGTCAAAAACCCGGTTTTTCCAAAAAACCGGGTTTCTCAAATCTCACAAATGATTTAGGAATGCTATATAAAAATGCCGTATTGAGGATGAACTAAAAGCCCATCCCCAAATAATTTTATGTAATGACAATTGAAACAATTATCTCACAATCAAATTAAAACCCCTGGGGATTTACAGAGGCTCCAGGAACTAATGGTGTATCTGCTTGTGGCTGCTGTCTTTCCAAGTACTGACTTAATAGATAAGCCATGTCTCCACGAGTCATGGGTTTGAGAGGAGAAATTTCAGGCTGCCAACTATCGATAAATCCTTCAGTTATAACCGTTGCAACTGCTTTTTTTGCCCAATTCGGAATTGATTGTTTATCTGAATATCTGGAAAGTATTTCGTTTACTGTATCATCAGAAAACTGAAATACACCGTAAGCCTGAGCAAATATTGCCAAACCTTCCGCTCTAGTAACTCTTTGATTGGGGAAGAATAAATTTCCTCGATAACCTTTCATAATTCCCGTTTTCAAAACCGTTTGAATATCTTTATAAGCCCAGTGAGAAGAAGGAACATCTGTCACCTCCACATCTTCTTTGGCAAGATTTCGCTTATCAAGTTTAAAAGTTTTAACCATAATCGCGGCTAATTCAGCCCGACTCATTAATCTGTCAGCATAAAAATTGCCATCCGGGTAGTTAGTCATTAATTTAGCTGTAACTACTTTTTCGATAGCCTTAGATGATTGTGCTGAATTTTGCTGCTGTTGCTCTTCAACTTTTACGTGATTAGAATCAGGTAGTGGCAAATTTTGCTGATGCTCTTGTTCCATATCTACTAAATATGGTTGTATCTCAGTGTTTTGTGGTTGAGCGTAAGCAGGAAGAGAAAACCCCGGTATCAAAAAGATTAATGAAAGCGATCTGATAAATTTACCCATGATTTATAGTTGTAATCAAAATTCTACCAATTCTAACTGACAATAAGGGTAACTTAGTAGTTTCTCTATTTAAGTAATTTTGCCCAAAATAAATATTAGAATTGCTAATGGAAGCTATCGTTATGAGTCGTTTCACCCCTAATATGTACTAATAGGAAGGCATTTTATTATAGGAGTTTCGGGAATGACCGCAACAGCAGACCCCGTAAAGTTAATGAAGCAAGAGGTTGGTAAAGCCGCTGCAAATTTAGTACAATCTGGTTCCATAGTCGGATTGGGAACCGGTTCCACCACCGCTTTCACCATTCAATTTCTTGGCGATCGCCTCAAATCTGGTGAGTTAAAAGATATAGTTGGTATTCCCACATCTTTTCAATCAGAAGTTTTAGCAAAGCAGTATGGGGTACCTTTGACAACTTTAGACGCAATAGACCATATTGATATAGCTATTGATGGTGCAGATGAAGTAGATCCCTCCAAAAATTTAATTAAAGGTGGTGGTGCTGCACATACTCGCGAAAAAGTTGTAGACTACCTTGCGAATCAATTTATCGTAGTTGTAGACAGTGGTAAATTAGTGAAAAGCTTGGGTGAAACTTTCGCGGTTCCCGTAGAAATCATCCCAATGGCAATTACCCCCGCAATGCAAGCAATTACCAAACTCGGCGGGAAACCAGAAATTCGCATGGGTGTAAAGAAAGCAGGTCCAGTAATCACCGACCAAGGTAACATGGTAGTTGATGTTAGATTTGATAATATCAGCGATCCAGATAACTTAGAAAAAACCTTAAATAACATTCCCGGTGTGTTAGAAAACGGTATCTTTGTTAACTGTGTAGATAAAGTCTTAATTGGCGAAGTTAAGGATAATAAGCCGGTTGTTAGAGAAATGTAGAATTAGTAGTTAGTAGTTAGTAGTTAGTGGTTAGTTGTTAGTTGTTAGTTGTTAGTTGTTAGTTGTTAGTTGTTAGTTGTTAGTAGATAATTATTGATTTACTGATTAATAACTGATAATGCAAAATCCTATAAATTAGGATGCTTTACTACTATCTGAAATATACAGGGTTTTTCACTTAAATAGAATCCAGATGTACCTCACCCCTTCCTTTCCTCTTAATAAGTAGAGGCATGTCCAAAGGAGGGGGTGTAATACTACTCGGTTAAGCAATTTAACTTGTTTTCAGATCCCCCAAACCCCCGCTAATTTGGGGGCTTAATTCCCTCCTTTTTAAGGAGGGTTAGGGAGGATCTCCCCAAAACCTACGCAGTATTGGGACGGGGTGAGGTTTCAATTTTATTAAAATCAATTCAAAATTGCTATATTTTGTTATTAGCATATAGACAATTAATTGTATTACATTCAACTAAAGACAGCTTTATTTTTTAGTAGATAAGTTTTGTATTTTACAAAAAAAATATTCTTAAATAAAGGTTTTCTGCAACACTCCTCATATTGCAATAAATCACTAAAATAAAGTTAAAAGACGATTATTAAGTATCAATTTGCATCCATTTCAACTTCCGTATTATATATAGTAACTACGGTTTAGTTTTGGCAAATATATTGTTAAGCAATAGAACAAATTACTATTCCCCACAAAGGTATTAAGATATGAGTGAAAATTCATCTACCGCAAAAGTATCCGATATTCAAAATGAGAATTCCTTAGAAGGTTTTGTAGACGATATTATCGGTTTACAAGATAATTTTGAATCTTTAAAACAGGAAGTAACACCTCTCAAGGAAGCAATTACAAATACTTCCACTCAAATTGAATCTTTAAAGCAGGAAGTAACACCTTTCAAAGAAGAAATTACAAATACTTCCACTCAACTCGAATCTTTAAAGCAGGAAGTAACACCTCTCAAGGAAGCAATTACAAATACTTCCACTCAACTCGAATCTTTAAAACAGGAAGTAACACCTTTCAAAGAAGAAATTACAAATACTTCCACTCAACTCGAATCTTTAAAACAGGAAGTAACACCTCTCAAGGAAGCAATTACAAATACTTCCACTCAACTCGAATCTTTAAAACAGGAAGTAACACCTCTCAAAGAAGAAATTACAAACAATGTCAGTCAATTTGAATTTTTAAAGCAATCAGTAGCACCCTTCAAAGAAGAGATTGCAAAAAATACGAATCAGCTTGAATCTTCAACTCAAAAAATAAAATCTCTTAAAGAGGATATTACAAACAACTCGAATCAGCTTGAATCTCTAAACAAAGAGGTAACACCACTCAAAGAAGAGATTGAAAATAATACCATTCAACTTGAATCTTTCAAACAAGAAGTTGCATCTCTAAAGCAAGAATTAGAATCTCAGGCAAAGTTATTAAGTGCTATAAACAGGAAAAACGTTTTAATAACACTTGTTTGCTTATTTGGTATTGTATTGATTGCGTTATTATTTTTATTACGAGTTTAACTTCTTTGCCATCAAAATTATTTTGGCATTGAACAAGGTTGTTGAAGAAGAATCAATAGATAAATTAGTCACGCTCCTAAATTTCTAAGCTAATCATAAACCCGGTTTTTTTTTACAGAAACCGGGTGAATATAGTAGTTTCAATTTAATAGAGTACACCCCTCTCTTTAATAAGGAGAGGAGAAGGGGGTGAGGTTTATGTAAGTGTATTGCACTCAAATGAAAAGCGCTATATAAACAAAAAAATTCTTCTTCTGGATTAGTTACCAAACTGGGTTTACTATAATTTATAATTTTCCCTAGTTAAAGCTGTAGTATACTCCAGCTAATATTAAAATTCTTTTCGCGAAAAAATAAAAGTAGCTATAGTTAAAAGCATCGCAATGTAAATTAAACTGTAGCTAGCATTGAGAAATAGCGTTGTATGTTGCGGTAAAGCTTGCAAACCATATACGGCTTCATTTTTTAAGTTTAAACGCGATAAATCTGGTAAAAGTAAATATAAAGCTTGAGTGATTTTTTCTAAGCCTGGGTTTTCGCTAATACGAGCAAGTTTAAGTAAATCTTGAGTTATATTGCCGATTAAATATACTGCGAATGTCAAAGCTGTAGCCAAGATTGAACCTGTAAATACGCTCCATGCAATTGCTATAGCGCTAACCAAGGATAGCTGTAATATCAGAAAAATCGCATTTATTGTAATACTACCGAATGAATAACTAATATTATTTATCTGTAAAAATATTAGATATATAGCACTCATTGCGACAACTAACAGTGCCAAAACAATCGATAAACCTAAATATTTGCCGACAATAAATTCATTTCGACTTACAGGTTTGGAAATTAACATCAAAATTGTGCGCTTTTCAATTTCCTTATTGATTAATCCCGTACTTACGAATACAGCAATGATTAGACTCAGCACGCTCATAACTGCTAAACCCAAATCTAAAAACATTTTGTCTTCAGTCGCTGCTGCTAGTTGCGGTAGTAATATGGCAGCAATAGCTAATATAACTGCGTAGAAGCCGATGATAAACAAAATGCGATCGCGCACGACTTCTCGGAAAGAATTATTAGCGATCGCAAATACTCTGTTGAGATTCATGGTGATTTAAGAATTGCTCATTTTCACTTCTCAGTTATGATTTATCAGTTGCCAATTGTCAATTTACAATCAATCTAATTTTGAGGAGGTTGCCCTGTGATATAAGATATTTTCGGCAAACATTCCAATTCTGCAACAGTTATTCTTTCAGTTTTAGAACCAACAGTATCAACAGATTCAGCAATAGGTTCAATTTGACATGACCTTTTAAGATAATATCCGTTCTTTGTAGAACTTGGACCAGTCCAAGCAGTAAATAAATTTAATTTATAGCCAGAATTATAGTCTTTTGGGTCAATATTCTCTACACTTGCTTTAGTTTTCCAGAATTCCCTTTCTTCAAATTGAGCTAAATGAATTTCTATAACTTTTTCCCCTAGCTCGCTGACTCTTTGATTGGCATTCTTTAACCATAATTCGACATTAGACCAAGATTTTCCATCTAACGCCGTTTCTACTGCTGGTTGAAGCTTATCAAGAATTAATACTCCGTTTTCTGGAATTTTATTTTCAGGCTCTAACAGCGTTAATAAATCATTACTTTGAGGAGTATCTTTATAAACGGGATATGTAGCGCTGGGATAATTATTTAACCACGTATCTGTAACCACGTACAGATTTAACCAGCAACTTAACAACATACAGCAGCCAATCAGGATTATAACACTCTCGCGATCTTCCAATTTTGGTAGCTGAGTTTTGACATCGGTACCGCTTCCTTCAAAGAATTCAGGCACAGCAGTAATTAAAGCGGATATAGTAGGCCAAAATATAATCGTCCTAGCTACAATTTCGTCATTTTGCTGCTGAAACGCAAAAATGCTGACTATACCTCCTGTTATTACTGCTCCCACGGGCATAATGGTACCGGGAATATATAGAGGTTTATCTGTGGTATACCAAGAAGTCCCAGCGATTAAAAATATCCAACCAAAAAAAGCAATAATGGCTTGAATACCACCATTAGCTAAATATGACATTAACCAAGAAAATGCACTTAAATAAATTAATGTCTGCCAAGAAAAAGCTTTCGGTGGTACAAAAAACTTTTTAATTCCTTCAATACCATCTTTGATAAAATCAAACAGAAAAGCTAAACCTAGCAAGTCTGCTGTCTCCTTGAATACTCCCATATTTCCTCCTCAAAATTACTTCTATTCAATAGCTAAGTACGAAGATTGTTATTGCTAAATACTTTGGGTTCTTGCGAATAAGCGAAATAATACAACCAATGTAATTGCGCTGTAGCTAAGTGAATTAGCAATTAATGTAGTCGTAAACAAGCTGGTACTTTGCCATCCTGTTCTATGGCCCCGACGAGATTTTCGCTGTAATAAAATAGTATCTTCCGGTTCAGGCTGCGGCTTTTTCTCACCTGGATTGCTTAAAGCGATAATAAATAGCCTCAGCAGTAAAAACTTAACCATCAATGTCCCAAAAAAGGTCACAAAAGCCGCGATCACTATACCACCGTAAACTTCACCATCCAGGCGATTGTATAGCAAAAAATTAATCAACTGTGATTTGTAGCTGTCAAAAAAACTATTTGGTTCCACAATAAAGAAAACCACCCAACCAATTACGTTGGAGAAGATATTCATTGAAATGGCGTAAAAAGTACTAGTTCTTTTATCAAATTTCAATCTTTGATTGAGAATATATGCTTCCACCGGAATCGCTACCAACAAAAATAGAAAGTCGAATAAAATTACACCGGAAGGAAAAACTCGGAAAGGTGCGGAAAAATCGAACTCTTCAAACATATGCTTAATACCAAACTCGATATAAATTTAAGTGCTACCTTTGTAATATAAAGCCCCTAGCAGAAAATAATCTTAAACATAATTAGTATCTTTTACCATTTTTTATACCTGAAATAGCATAAAGGCAAACAATTATTACATGCAAGACTGATTATATGCTTTTACGGCTAAAGACGATTTAAAAGACAATATCGATAAAAAAAGCCGATTTTTTAGCTGAAAAGCTAAATATGGAGTTGTTAAGCTTAATAATTCTGATAGAAAATAGCAGTTTTCATAATTAATTATTATTGAATAATAAATAAAAACAATACTTATTCCTGATGGTAGACGGATTTATGTATGATAAAAGACTATCTTGAAAAGTAGTTCAAAGGGAAAACTCCCTACTTCCGAGATTTTCTTATGACAAGGAACGGCATCGGTATTCGCACAGCACAACTGCGCCCTACCAGACTAAAAGGTCAAATTCACGTTTATGACGGCGCTGGGAAAGGAAAGTCTCAAGCAGCTTTAGGAGTAGTTTTACGTTCTATTGGTAATGGAATCAATAGCTCAAATAATTACAATCGCGTTTTGCTACTACGATTTCTTAAAGGACCAGAAAGAGATTATGACGAAGATGGTGCGATCGCAGCTTTGCAAAGAGGTTTTCCTCATTTAATCGATCAAGTACGTACTGGTAGAGCAGAATTCTTTGACAAAAATGAAATTACTATTTTCGATACTCAAGAAGCTCAAAGGGGTTGGGATGTTGCCAAAGGTGCTATAGCTTCTGGATTGTATTCTGTTGTTGTATTGGATGAAATTAATCCCGTATTAGATTTAGGTTTGCTCAAAGTTGATGAAGTCATAAAAACCTTAAAATCCAAGCCTGAAGATTTGGAAGTCATTGCCACCGGAAGAGGTACCCCCCAAGAGCTATTAGATATAGCCGATTTACATTCGGAAATGAAGCCCCAACACCATTCGGTAGCCGAGCAAGAAGGCTTAGAAGGTATTGAAATTTATACCGGTTCGGGTAAGGGGAAATCAACCAGCGCTTTGGGTAAAGCTTTAAAAGCCATAGGCAGGGGCATCAATCACCCCGGTTCTACGCGGGTATTAATTATGCAGTGGCTTAAAGGTGGTACTGGGTATACTGAAGATGAAGCAATTGCCGCATTACAGCAATCTTATCCCGAAGTAGTAGACCATCAACGCTGTGGTGGAGATGCTATAGTATGGCGCAATTCTCGGCAAGAATTGGATTATCTCGAAGCCGAAAGAGGTTGGGAAATCGCCAAAACGGCTATAGCTTCCGGATTGTATAAAACAATTATTCTTGACGAACTCAATCCCACAGTAGATTTAGAATTACTGCCAGTAGAGCCAATAGTAGAAGCCTTGCTTCGCAAACCTCGCCATACGGAAGTAATCATTACTGGACGTTGTCAAAATCAACCAGAATATTTTGAATTAGCCAGCGTTCATTCAGAAGTTTACTGTCATAAGCATTACGCAAATCACGGAGTCGAACTGAAGCGTGGGGTTGATTTTTAGATTGGTTGAAAGTCTTTATTGATAAGATACTGAAAATCTAAAATATAAATACGGTACAGTTATTTGTTCTGTGCCGTATTATATTTATCTTTAAAAGTTTTCATCAGTTAGTTTAAAATAACTTTGAATTTGTAGTTTTCTACACTTGAATGAAAATGCGAATAAAAAAGTCATTTTCCATAATTACCATTGCTTTGCCTGTAGCCGCTGTATTAATAACCATTAGCCCTCTCGGACGTTTATTGCTTAAACCGCTAGAGTGTCAATTAAAGCGTTGGCAATTACCAGTGTCTGTGAAGACTTCAAAACCAGATGTATCTAACAAAAAGCCAACAGCACTGGTACTAGTTGCGACAAGAAAGCCACCTTTCCCCTGTTGTGAAGGGGATACTTCTTGTTTAGATAAACAAATATGGGGAGAAAATGGTCAACAATCGGATAGAAAAATTCTTTTCAATTCCATAGAAAATAGTTTGCAATATCTACAAACCAATTCAGCAAAGAAAACATACGATAAATATAAAGTACCTGGAATTAGTAGAGAACGAATAATCAATAGTTTACTAAGGTTTCGTCAACTGCTACTGGAAACTAAATCCGCCGCAGAATTAAATAAAGCTGTTGCCGAAGAGTTTGTTTTTTATCAATCGGTAGGCAATGACAACAAAGGAAAAGTCTTGTTTACTGCTTATTTCGAGCCGCTTTATATTGCTAGTCGGCAAGAAACAGCAGAATACCGCTATCCCATTTATGCTTTACCCCCCGATTTAAAAGATTGGCAAAGACCACATCCCACACGCTTAGATTTAGAAGGTGCTGATGGTTTGCAGGGGCACACCAGTAAACTAAAAGGGTTAGAACTATTTTGGTTTAAATCCCGACTGGAACCATACATGATGCAAATTCAAGGTTCTGCTAAACTTAGGCTCCTCGATGGAACTCAAACAACTGTCGGTTTTGCTGGAAATGTCGCTCATAATTACCGAAGCATCGGCAAAGCCCTAATCGATGACGGTGAATTACCCACCACCGGTGTCACCATGCCGACAATCTTAGAATACTTTGAAAAAGACCCCAAAAAATTAGACGTTTATATTCCTAGGGATCCTAGTTTTGTATTTTTTCAAGAAAATAAAGGTGCCCCAGCACAAGGTTCTATTCAAGTAGGATTAAGTGCCGAACGTTCAATTGCTACAGATAAAGCCTTGATGCCTCCCGGAGCATTAGCCTTAATACGCGGTCACTTTCCTTTTGCTACAGACAACGGTGAAATGAAACACCGTACTGTCAGCCGTTATGTTTTAGACCAAGATGCTGGTGGTGCAATCAAAGGTGCGGGTAGAGTCGATTACTTCTTAGGTACCGGAAAAATTGCTGGCGATCGCGCTGGAGTAACAGTAACTAATGGACAACTTTATTATCTTCTACTAAAAAATAATTAATCCGGTTAAATGAGTTTATCCCAAAAAGCTATTGCACGGTAATTTCTAAAAGATAATTTAATACACTTCTGCCGCTAGTTTCATTAGTAATACTGCTATTGGGAGCATTAAATTCAACTTTCATTGAAGAGTTTGCAGGAGCATAATTTGCAGAAATTTCGACTTTATGCTCCCCTACAGTTAAATAAGGAGATAAATCAATCTCAGTCTGATTACTGCTTAGATTCTGAACCTCTGTTTCATTGACAATTATTTTTCCACTTAATTGAGTTGCTGAAGTTTCAATTTTAAGGATGTGTGGTTGTGATAGTTCCGCAGCATTTAAAAGAACTTTTCCACGGTGATATCCGGAAGAATTACTGGTAATAGTGGTTAAGCTATTTGAATTACTATTAATATTATGAATGCCATTATTGTTAGCATTATTCTCCAAATTACTTGCAAAAGCTGCAGAAATCATAGTTAATGTAGCCGCACTACATATCGTAAAAATAATTATCTTCATCTTTATTCCTGAGTAATCAATTATCAACTATCAGTTATGACTTACTGTTCCCCATTTTTTATTCCCTATTTCCTATTTTAATCAAAAAATCAGCCTGTAGTTATAAAACCCAGGCTAAATAAAACTTAATTAGGCATTTTTTCCCATAAATTTTTATCTTCTAAAAGAAGGAAGTTGGGGTTTTTTCGGCTTTTTTACATGTACCGGAACATCAACTTTAATACCAATATTATTAGTATTAACACCAGTACGACGATTTGGATCCCCATCAACTTGTTGTCTGTTGTTACGTTTTTGTTCGCACTCAGAGGAGTTGCAAACTTGAGTCGATGTGGTAGCAGCAGTGCTGCCAACAGTCTCTTTGCAATTTTCACCAAATTCTTGGCTCACATTATTTCTTTGTCTTCCTCTAGGTGAATCGTCAATTGCCACTTGAACATTCACATCAATAGCATTACACCCAGCTAATGCTTTATTACTCAAAAAAGGAACGAAGAAAGACGATACAGAAGTTAGTGAAAATAAGCTTATAGTAAGTAATTTCAGTTTCATACTAATAACAGTAACGAGAACCTAGAATAAGTTGACGCTGGATATTTATCTGTTTGGCATTTTGCCTAACAACACCACCATTAACAGCAACAGCATTTTGATCGATTCGTTGAGTTGAATTCTGTGACTGCGAATCTTTGCTACATCTACGATTGCGAGGACTTATTCTTTCTTGACGCTGAATGCTTACTTGTTTGGCATTTTGCATAACTCGACTACCCGAACCAATTGCGGTAGCTTCCTGGCTTATCTCTTGAATAACTCCTTGTTCTGCAAATGCTGCCCTTGGTGCAACGATAAAAGCAGCAGCAAATAAACCCAAGGTAAAAACTTTCTTTATCATTGTTCTAGACCTTATTAGTGTTGCCTGTTGTCAATACTGCGTAGGTTTTGGGGAGATCCTCCCTAGCCCTCCTTAAAAAGGAGGGAATTAAGCCCACTTTTTAAAGGGGTTTGGGGGATCTAAAAATAGGGTTAAATTCCTTAACCGAGTAGTATTGTGTCTGTTGTGTATTGTGTGTTGTACTTAGAAAAAATTTCAGTATTTTTGTACGGGCATTCCTGCCCGTACCGCAAGACTATTAACGATAGCAACCAGTGCTACTTACAACCACTTGGTTTTGTTCGCTAACGCTGCTGTTAGATTGAGCATTATCAGAATAATCTACAGCCACACCGCTTTGATGGCTTCCCTGAGAAGAATTTTGTGCCTGTGTTTTATGGCTGCTACCGCAGTAGCTAGGACGACCATAGCGACGGTAACGACCGTAACCACCATGACCACGGCTTCCTACACCTTTGCGAGTCTTTTGTATTTGCTCTTGTACGTTGAGAGTTTCAGAGCTTTGAGCATTAACACTGCCATCAATTGCGGTTCCATGTTGAACTGTATGCTGACTACTATTCTGAGTTTGAACATCAGCCAAAGCAGCACCAGGTGCAACCATCAAGCCAGCAGCTAATAAACCGAAACCAAATGACTTCTTAAACATTTTATTTACCTCGTTGAAATTGCGTTGTGTGTGTTGTTGTCTTGTTGAATTCAAATGGCATTGCAAAGATAATTCAACGTTTTTTACGATAAATAACTCTTACCGGCACGCACGGTTAGTTGCAGCAGACTGTTTCTGGTCGCTAACATTGCTGTTTGATTGACCATTCACAGAATTATCAAAAGCTTCTCCACTCTGAAGGGTTCCCTGAGAAGAATTTTGTGATTGTCCGCTAAAGCTATTACCGCAGTAGCTAGGATGATTGTAGCGACGGTAACGACCGTAACGACTATGACCACCGCTTTTTATACGTTCGCGAGTCTTTTGAATTTGCTCTTGTAAGTTGAGAGTTTCAGAGCTTTGAGCGTTAGTACTTCCATATTCTGCGATGCCCTCTTGAACTGTATTTTGACTGCTATTCTGACTCTGAACATCAGCAAAAGCAGTACCAGGTGCAACCATTAAACCAGCAGCTAACAAACTAAAAGCAAAAGACTTCTTCAACATGTTATAAACCTCGTGTAATTGTATTGTGTGTTGTTTTGTCTGTTGTGTGTTTTTACCCAAAAAATGTACATTCTTTAAAGTATCTTCGGGTGTTTACTAAGAACCCTTTTCTATTTTTTAAGATTGTATTTTTCTCTTTTGGGATATAGCGGGCTACAGAATTCAATTTGTTTATTCCGGATTTATCCGATTTTTTTTTGGGAAAAAAATATTTGTACTTTTAATTGCTTACTAGTTAACTGTTAACAGTCAGCAGTTACCAATTGACTTCGATTAGCAACCCTAAAAAATTCTAAGGTTTACGCCGAATTACTAATATCTTAAGTTGAATCTTTATGCTTACAAAAAAATTAACCAACAGCACTTAACGGTATCAAGTCTTTGGTTAAAAAAGTTAAGTGGCTGCCTCCTTGCAAGAAATTCATAATATATAGCGAATTTCAGTTGGATGAAGTACAAAATTTGACCTCACCCCGCCGTATTGCTCCCCTCTCCTTACTAAGGAGAGGGGAGGGGGTGAGGTTTCGCGAAGTGTATTGTACTCAGCCGAAAACCGCTATATTAGGCACAGAGAAAGAGAAAGTAGAAGAAAGAGAAGGAGTGGAATAAGTAACTGTAAATTGTTAATAGTTAACTTTTCGCTGATTGCCATAAAGTATCGACAGTAGTAAATTGATATCCCTGCTCTAATAGCTTTGGGATAATAATTTGTGCTATCTGCGCTACATTTTCTCCACCGCAAACGCCATCATGTAATACTATTAAAGAGCCGTTCTGTAAGTTTTTCAAAATTCTGTCAACAACTTTAGTTATTCCCGGATTTACCCAATCTTCAGGAACAACACTCCACATTACAGCACGGTAATTCCACTCGTTGAATAGTTTTAAAGTTCGAGGGGTAAATAAGCCATTTGGGGGGCGGATATCCCGTACATTTTCTGGCGGTAAATTACAAGCTTTGTAAATAGCTGTTTGGGTTTTTTCTAAACTTTGTTTGAGTTCTTCGGGGGAAAGTAAAGGAAAATTATGATGTGAATAGCCATGTAACCCTATCCAATGTCCGCGAGAATAAACTTGTTGGGCTATATGTGGCGCACGTTCAACGCAAACACCCAGCCAAAAAAAACTTGCTTGAATTTGATAATGGTCTAAAACTTTGAGTAGTTGCGGCGTATATTGCGGATGGGGACCATCATCGAAAGTAAGAGCGATAGTTTTGGAATGGGGATTACCCCTCCAAAGACATTTAGGAAAACTGGATTTGAGAATTGGGTATATAAGCCCGAATAAGGGATAAAACTGCATTTGGAACTTTAGATTTTAGATTTTAAGGACACTGCCTTGGGCAGCTTCCCCGACTTGAAGCAAGTGTCCGGGATTTTAGATTTTAGTTAAAAAGTATCACTATATATAGCTCCAATATCTGATTGCCAGAAGTTTTTTGGGAACGAGTAGCAGCATTTAAGTGTCAAATTGTTGATATAACTGCCGTAACAAATTCTGTAACCATATAACCAAATAACTTTTTATAGTTTAGATTGAGATAAATTTAGGAGTAATCCCGGAATCAACGGGTAATGGTGTTTAAAGATATACGAGATTATCAAATAGTCTATCTTTCTTTGTTCCTTGTTTTAGGTATAGGTACAAGAGATTGGACGCTGCGGCCTACGATGATACTAGTAGTAATTGCTACTAGCTTAGTTACGCAATGGCTGTTAACGTTTATCGTAAATCTTTGGTCCTTTGCAAAGGTCAAAGAAAATCTGGAGCATAAGACAAATATTCGCAGTCCTTTAATTACATCTTTGGGAATTAGTTTACTTTTACGAGCCGATTATCCCACAACTATGTTGTTTGCTGCTGCAATGGCGATCGCCAGTAAATTTGTTTTTAAGTTCGGAGATAAGCATTTTTTCAATCCAGCAAATTTCGGAATCATTTCTGCATTAGTGCTAACTCCCGATGCTTGGGTTTCTCCAGGACAATGGGGGGAAGACTGGTGGTATGGACTGTTATTTGTTGGTACAGGTGGCATGATTTTGCATCGGATAGGACGTTGGGATACTACGGCAGCTTTTTTAGGGTTTTACGCTTTATTAGAGGCTGCACGTAATTTATGGCTGGATTGGACTTGGGATGTTTACATGCATCGTTTAATGAGCGGTTCTTTGCTGCTGTTCGCATTATTCATGGTAACTGACCCCCGCTCCATCCCCAATTCCCGCGCTGGAAGATTAACTTGGGCAGCCTCCATTGCCCTATTAACCTTTGTTCTGCGAAACAATTTTTATCTTTCCACAGCAGTATTTTGGGCATTATTTGCCTTAGCACCCCTGACGGTAATATTCGACCAACTTTGGAAAGCATCAAGATTTTCGTGGAGCAATGAACCACTAACAACTAACCACTAACAACTATCCACTAACAACTATCCACTAACAACTATCCACTAACAACTATCCACTAACAACTAACAACTAACCACTAACAACTCTTATGAAACTATTTCGCGCATTAATTTCAGTATTGTTAGCTTTTGTAATCCTTATTGGCTTTACTCCTTCGGCTTTGGCTTTTTGTGGTTTTTATGTTGCTAAGGCAGATTCAAAGCTGTATAACAAAGCTTCTCAGGTAGTAATCGCTCGTAAAGATAATCGCACTATATTAACTATGGCAAATGATTATCAAGGCGATGTCAAAGATTTTGCTATGGTTGTACCCGTACCGACTGTATTAAAGGAAGAACAAGTTCAGGTCGGTAAGCCTAAAATAATCGAACGTTTGGATGCTTTTAGCGCTCCGCGATTAGTTGAATATTTTGATGACGATCCTTGTGCCCCTGTTATGTATGACAGAGCATTAGAAAGTGCAGTTCCATCTCCAGCACCAATAGCAAATCAAGCGATGAAAAGAAGTAACCGCAATTTAGGTGTGACGGTGGAAGCAGAATTTAATGTGGGTGAATACGATATTGTTATCCTTAGCGCTAGGGAATCGAGAGGTTTAGAAAGATGGCTTCGCGGTAACGGTTACAAAATTCCTAGGGGTGCTAAACAGCTACTAAGACCTTATATTCGTCAAAAGATGAAGTTTTTTGTGGCAAAAGTCAATTTAGAAAAGTTTGACGAAAACGGTTATCAGAAACTTCGTCCTCTACAAATTGCCTACGAATCTGCTAAGTTCATGTTACCCATTCGTTTGGGAATGGTTAATTCCACATCAGAACAAGATTTAATTGTCTATATTCTTTCGCCTAAAGGGCAAGCGGAACTTACTAACTACCGCACTGCAAAAATTCCCTCAAATCTGAATATTCCGGTGTATATCAAACAAGAGTTTGGTGACTTTTACAAATCCATGTTCCAAACTTCATACACAAAAGAAGATAAAAAGGTTGCATTTTTAGAATACGCTTGGGATATGGGTAATTGCGATCCTTGTTCAGCCGATCCACTATCAAGAGAAGAACTTAAGGATGCTGGAGTATTTTGGCTGAACGATAATTCTAATGAAATCGCACCTCCTAATTTCCGTCGTCCGCCTTCTAATAACGTTTTCATTACTCGTTTACACGTCCGCTATACCCGCAATAAGTTTCCTGAAGACTTGATGTTTCAACAAACTTCCAATCGCGACAATTTTCAAGGACGTTACGTTTTGCAACATCCTTTTACCGGTAAAGCTGACTGTAGCGCTGGTAGGCAATATAAAAGAAGTTTGAGAAAACGTTTTGAAAAAGAAGCGCAAACTCTCGCCAGATTAACTAACTGGAATATTCAAGATATCCGCCAAAAAATGAAGCTAGAAGAACAAGTCAGTATTTCATTATGGCAAGGTTTTCTTTCTTGGTTCGGAATTTGACACTCCCCATCAATAAATTGAAGGGGATTCTTGGTTCCGCGACAATACTTGCTCAACCAGGCTTCCACCAAGCTGAGTAGAGGTTTCATCTCCCCAAGCGTTTTCTACGCGGCAGTCTGGAGGAAGAATAAATCTACCTCCATCTGCCTTGTCGAGCGCAGTAGTTCCGGTATGCCCTACCGTACTAAGTCCGCGATGCAAAATATTTCTTGCTGCATTTTCATCCCTATCTAACACGCAGCCACACAAACATACATGAGTTCTAGTGGATAAAGCTTTCTTAACAACTTCTCCACAACTAGAACAATTTTGGCTGGTGTATTGAGGATTAACAGCAACCGTGACGCGCTTAAATACTTTTCCAAAATATTCAACCCATACACGAAACTGATACCAGGACGCATCATTAATAGACTTAGCTAGACAGTGATTTTTCACCATATTTTTGATTCTCAAATCTTCGTAGGCTATCAAATCGTTAGATTGAACTACGCACCGCGCTAACTTTACAGCATGGTCTTTACGTTGCCTACTTATTTTGAGATGGCGTTTACCTAAAATATCCCCATAATTAGAAATTAGGGGCTTTTAGCGCGTTTCGGTAAAAGTTATATCAGTCCGGTTAAACAATTATCTTATTCTGTTTACTAACGGTTACAAATTCCGTAAAAAATGGGCAGGCTTATTGTAGAGAGTTATCTTCTAGATGCCTAACACATCACGAGTTAATTTGTTTTTTAGAGACATCTAAGAATATCAAAGCCTATCTTTTTCTAAGACTAGAGTCAGCCAGCCCCATTTTTTTTTGCGGAAATTGTTCGTGATTCTATTTGCGTCGCTACAATCTAACGGCGAAATTCATATATTGCTAATAAACCATGAGAAGCCCCTAAACCTTCCTGGAGATTCCATTCTAGATTTCGCAGCAAATAAGCTAGCTGAGGTTCAATCAAATTGGCTCGGGGGTCATCAAAGTGTAAGTTAGGGGCTTGATTAATCAGGCGGCGCAAAATGCGAATGCTGTCTAGAACAATCGGTGGTTGTTCTATTGGCGGTTCTATCAGCAATTTCTCGGGATTGCGCCACATATCTAGACTTTCTATGCAGCCGTATACCAATGCATTCCAAGCAGATTGTAGGTTTTGGAAAAAGCGGTTGATATGAGGATGTTTGGGATGGGGCTGATAGTCAAAAATTAATTGGCTTAAATCGGTGTGTATATCGATTGCGTGTAAAGAGTTTACAGCACTTCTGAGAGGAGAGGCTTCGGGGTTGAATTCGCTAGTATCTGTATGACGACCTACTAAAATAGAGCGATCGCACAAATGAAATTCTCCAATTTTGACATTCATTTTTTCTGCAATCACTCTCAAAAAGCAGTCGAGTTCTTCTCCACCCCAGTAACGAATTGGAAATCTCTCTACATCTGCTGTATTTCTTTTCCCTGGTGGATAAAGATAAGACATGGAGTAAGTCTGCATGTCGCTGGCTTGTCCTGGGATTTCTCCCCAATAGCAAGGCCATTCGTAGGAATAACGACCGAGCAAATCCGCAACCAAAATAGCTCTATCCCCCATATTCTGACAAATATCTCCAACTAACTTGCCTAGGCTATCGTCAGAGAGGTGAGATAAAGACCCATAGGAAGAGAAATAAACATCGTAAGGTTTTTCCCCTGATTCCACAGGAAGCCCTTCATCAAGGTCTGCCACAACAAATTCAGTTTGGTCGCGATCGGCGTGAATACTCTCAGCTTTGCCTATCATGGCTGGACTAATATCAACCCCCTTGTAAAAGTCGATATCCGATCCATTCAACAGTGAACTGAATTGAGAATCTAAAGTTGGGCTTGTTCGGGGTAAGGTTGTCAGGATATTCCACCCTTCCCCTGCACCACATCCAAGATCCATAACACGAATTCCCCGATTATCGGCTTGCGTTCTTTCAAGCAAACGCCGGATGGGAGCGCTGAGCACGTAACGAGTATAACGGTCTTCCCAATACTGCCGCACGCTATCGCACTTGCTACCTAGACCAACTAGTTTACTGTCATAGGCTCCTACCTCAACAGCTTTAGCGTAGTTGTTTAATACGTTATTCAAGACAGTCTGTTGATTCATATATCCTAAATAAATGAAATTTCTATCAAGAGAGAATTCATACTTATTCTCTCATACCCTACACCCTATACAAACCCCCAACTCTAGTTTGTGCAGGAATTACAACGTTTTGTACGTGGTTTTTTTCGCCAAAAATGTATTTTTTATACTACACTTTACGCACTAAGGATTGTCAACCTACTGTTCCAATCCAGCCTCTGCAGAGGCAGTAAATCAAGACTTGCAGCGATTGTGAATAAATATTAAATCAGGCTGCAAAACCTTATAGAGGGCGTTCTGACCAACGAGCAACATTACTTGATACAATCTCAGAATTCTTAAAAACATCCATAAAAATATTGTGATAAAAACATTCCTCCGCCGATCGCAAATTGAGATGAGAGTATTTTGCTTGATAATTTTGAGCTTCTGCGGTGGTCATTTTGTGCAAAAGCATTTCTTCTAACATATCTACAGTTCCGCTTCCTTCGTCAAACTGTTCTTTCTTTCTCCAGACGATTTCTGAGGGAAGCATATCTTCAAAGGCTTTACGCAAAATCCATTTTTCGACTAAGGGTTCCCCGACTAATTTCAGATTAGCGGGAATTTGCTGACCTAATTCAATCATGTTCAAATCCAGAAATGGAACCCTTCCTTCAATCGCATGAGCCATTGTCATACGGTCAACTCGCTGTAAATTGATATTATGCAAGGTAGAAACAGAACGACGTAATTCTTTGTGAAGAACTTCTTCGTCGGGAATATCTTTGTAATAGGTATAACCTGCAAATAGCTCGTCTGCACCTTCTCCGGTAAGGATAACTTTGACATAATCAGCTGCCATGCGAGAGGTAAAGTAGCAAGGAATGGAACTGCGAACCAAATCTTGATCGAAAGATTCTAAGAAATAAATAATTTCTGGGAGTTTGGCGTTTACTTCTTCAGGAGTAATAACGTATTCGTGATGAATTGTTCCTAAATGGGCGCTTACCAAACGAGCTGCTTCTAAATCGCGACTGTTGCCCATACCAACGCTAAAAGTGTGTAACTCTTTTTTATGCTGCTTGGCAACTGCTGCAATAATACTGCTATCAAGCCCTCCAGAAAGGAAAGCCCCTAAAGGTACATCGCTCATCAAGCGCTTAATTACCGATTCTTCTACCGTCTGACGCACTCTTGCAATTAATGCTTCGATATCAACATTGCTATCCGGGTATAAATCTGGAACGCTATAAAAAGTAGAAAAGCCTTCGTCTGAATGGTAGTAAGTGCCGGGGGGGAATTCCTTAACATTATTGCAATGTTGAGAAATCGCTTTGAGTTCCGAAGCAAACACCCAAGCTCCTTCAATTTCCCCATAGTAAAGAGGTTTGATACCAATTGGATCGCGAGCCACTAATAACTTGTCACCATCCGCTATAGCAAAAGCATACATTCCATCAAGTTCTTCTATAGCCGAAACTCCCCTATCTTCGTAAAGTCGAAGAATTGCTTCGCTATCGCTACTAGTTACAAAATCGCTTTGCTCTTGTAGATTAGAACGTAATTGAGGGAAATTATAAATTTCGCCATTCGCGATAATTGCACGAGTTGGCACTTCCCCATAAATTGGTTGATCCCCACCTTTGGGGTCCATAATACTCAAACGCCGGTGTCCCAAATTTCCAGGTTTACTTGCAGGAGCATACATTCCTTCAGCATCAGGACCTCGGTGAGCGATGCTATCCATCATGCTTTTTACTAAGGTTGGATTAGCTTGACCCCAAATACCAGTAATTCCGCACATATTTTTTTTAAGTAATAAAGTTTATATTTTACACTCTAATGGTTTTATTTTGTAGGGAAATAAAAAATTACTTATTTTCGCTATTTTACAATTTAATTTTCATTCTTTATAGCCTTTGCAAAAAAAATGTTCTAATCCAAATCAAGTATAAATATATATTTAAAAATATTACTAAATATTTGATTTAAGTATATTTTTTAATTAAAATATTGCTAATATTACTTATTTTTTTCTTTTGTTATTTTCGTAAATACCTTAGTTTAGGAAGTTTTAAGACTGTTATTCACAGATATAAGCTAATTTTAAGCATTTATTTTATATAGTAATTTAATAACTTTAATTTTCCTCAAAATATGTATTTATTTGCGAAAAATTACTGAAACTAATTTTCTAATATATTTAACAAAGTAAGTAAATTGCATTTTCTGTAAATTAATGGAAATCAAGCCAAAAACTTGCAAAGATTGACTATTTTGTGTGAAATTAGTCAATCTTTGCTTAGCCAAGGGCACCCCATTTTTTTTTGCGGAAATTGTAGTTCAAAACCGATGGTGGAATATTTTATTATCTGTAAGTGGCTTAAAAGGGGCACCTATAGAAAAGATTAAGAAATCTATTATTCTACAGTACGACCTGAAAATTGAATCTCTTCTCGATCGAAGGCATCTTTGAGCATTTTGCGGAGAAGACGCTCAATAGTGATTTTTTCTCCCGGCTTTACTTTTGTCCTCATGCCTAATAGGATGTAATTTTCTCCAAATTCCTCAATTCCATCCACCTCGGTAGGTTCTAATACCTCTGAGTAATTTGCCTTTAACTGTTGTCCGATTGACTCAATAATTGAGTACACCCGCTCCAATTCAACCTCATAATCTACCCGTAATTCCACCATGGCATAAATATATTTCTTGGAGTAGTTGACAATTGAGCCTACATCCCCATTCCGAATAATCTGTAGTTGACCATTAGGATGTCGCAGACGGGTAGTTGTGAGTTCAATTGCTTCTACAAAGCCCTCAATCTCTCTCTGCTCAAGACTCCCGGCTGCGATATAGTCCCCCACCAAATAGTAGTTTTCAAAGAGAATAAAGAAACCACTAACTATATCGTTGACAAGGTTTTGCGCCCCCAAACTCAGGGCGAGCCCGAAAATACCAGCAGCAGCTAAAATAGGAGCGGGATTGATGTCTAAAGCTTCAAGAATGAAGATACCAGCCCCAAAGTAGATCAGATATTTGGAAGAGCTTTGTAATAAAGGAACAATAGTCAGCCGTCTCTGCATATCCACTTCATCTATTTTCTGATTCTTGAGCAGCAACTCCTCAATTCCTAAGTAAGCCAACTCCACTAAAACATAACTGATAGAAGAAATAGCGATAAGCTTAATGATTCGCGTACCCCAAGATGCTAAATTCGCAATTAACTCGATCTGCTGGATAATTAATGTCATCATCAGAACATAGATGCTAGCTCTCAAACAGCGCTTGAGGAATGGAGCAACTTTTCCAAGACGATCGTAAACGCGAAGCAGGTTATCAGCACTAGTGTATCTAAGGCTCAAAATATCTAACCTGTCAGTAATCACAGGCATCGCTTTCAAAATTAGCAATCCAATCGTAAGAATTAGATAAATCCTTAATATGATGAATAAATAGTTAAGTGCTGTTTCTGGTACTTGGAAAATCTTGGAACAGGATATTAAAACCGATAACCAGATACCAATGGTGATGGTTTTTCTCAGAAAAATAAAGAAAATATCGATGTTTTCATCGTCATCACTGGTTTTTTCCCTATTTTTAGCCCAAATGCAAGCTTTGGTAATTAGATTGTCGGCTAATCTTGTTAATAGTACTCCCGAAATAACAATCGCAAAACTTTGGAGAATGGCAATTCCGATATTTATCCAAAATTGTGGAGGAACGCGGCGAATTAACGCCATAGTATATTCAGGTATATTTTCGCCTTTATAGATTAAAAAACCATTCACCCCCAGAATACAGAGACAAGCAATTACGCAGCAAAGCAACAACACCCCTCTAATGTTCCTTTTTAGAGGTTTTATGCTCAATTTTTCATTCTTCACTACGGGAATCTTCTTCAACTGTTTGAAAGTTTGGTTTACTAACCAGTTGAGTAGAGAGAAAACTAAGATTACTAAGCTAATTTCAGCGAAGATAATAACGATTGCCACTTCTGGTTTTGATAATTTTATAAAAGTTTACGTTCAAAAAAATTATAGCTCCCGCGAGTTTTCTATTTCACGGTTTCTAGCATTAAGATAGACATCGAAATTGCACATCGACTCTTACCTCTCATTTTTGCACATACATGTATTCATAAACACCATATTTATACTCAAACAGATTGAGGCGATGTTAGGCTTAAGTATTCAAATTGACATAAAAATTAATCAAGGGAATCAAGCCTGCCATGTCAAAATTATTATCTACAACCTTAATAGCAACAGCCCTAGCATTAGGATTCACTGAAAAACCGAGTCCTACCATAGCCGGAACCTGTGCTTCCCGATGCGGTGCAAAGCCACTTCAATTTACACCCGGAAAATTTATCCGAGTCGAAGTAGTAAACAAGACACCAAATTTAATTTATCTAGAGAAACCACAAGGTACAAATCCAATTGCTTTACGACCGGGACAACAAGTACGATTAGAGCAAGGAGATGCTACAGGAGCAAATATATCAGTCATTTTCTGGAACGAAAACGGGTTATCTTTAAAAGCAAACCTTTCCAAGCCAAACTTCGCTACCTTAAAAGTTGAATTACGTCCCGAATGGCGCATCGGTGGGGATAGAGGCGTTTATGTAAAAGATGATGGGCGCGTACAGATGCTTTGAGAAAATTAGGAGTTGTTAGTGGAAGCCGGAAAGCTCCCTAGTACAGCACGGCGGAAGTAAGAAGTAAGAAGTAAGAAGTAAGAAGTAAGAAGTTTGATTTTCTATGCTTTTCAGCCATTTTTAATGTTTGCTTTATTTACGCCGACTTATACTAGTACTTCGCCACATAACTTTTATTAATTCATTATAGTTTATCCAAAAATTTTCAACCCGGTTTATATATGTAGAAGCCCATTCACTTATCGCTATCTATGGATAAACCGGGATTTTTATTTGTATGGGTAGTAGTATTTTTTAGGTTGAAACAGGAACTTTAAAGTTAATAACTTTGATAACAATGTTTTTAACTCTCTTGAAAATGTTGTTGCGTTCGTAGGTTAATAAAAATATTCGACTTTCTCCCAATTCCTAAATCCTGATTCTTAACTCTCAATTCCTAACTCCTACCTTATCTGCGTATGCTAGACGAACTCAAGCCGGAATCTTCCCGTCGTCATAATTTACCATTACAGCGCTGGCAAATTTATCCCCAAAAAACTGAATTAGCTAGAAAACTGGGGCAGGTAACTAATATGCCACTTCTAATAAATCAGTTATTAATAAATCGTGGCTTTGATGTACCCGATACTGCCGAAATATTTTTAAATCCACAATCCTTAAGTTTACCAGAACCGAAGCAGGAATTTCCAGATTTAGCTATGAGTGTTGATTTGCTGCAAAATGCAATTGCAACTCAAGAAAAAATAGCTATTTGTGGCGATTATGATGCTGATGGGATGACTAGTACGGCTTTACTTTTAAGAAGTTTGAGAACTTTTGGGGCTGATGTTGATTATGCTATCCCCAGTCGGATGCACGAAGGTTATGGTATCAATAAACGAATTATTGAAGAGTTTCACTCGGAAGGTGTAGGGATAATCCTAACTGTAGATAATGGTATCTCCGCATTTGAACCTATTGCTAGAGCTAAGGAATTAGGATTAAAAACAATTATTACAGATCATCACGATATTCCTCAGAAATTACCTCCTGCTGACGCAATTTTGAATCCCAAATTACTACCCGAATCCTCCGTTTATCGTGGTGTTGCTGGTGTTGGTGTCGCTTATCTTTTGGCGATGTCTTTGGCAGAAAAGTTGGGTAGAGCCGAAGAAATATCGGATACCATGCTGGAATTATTTGCTCTGGGAACAATTGCTGATTTGGCTCCCTTGGTGGGGGTTAACCGTACCTGGGTTAAACGCGGTTTACGGTTATTACCCAAATCTCAATTAGCAGGCATACAAGCATTGATTCAAATGGCTGGTGTGCAAGCTTTGGGAAGTCAAGGAGCAGTAACTCCCAAATTTAGTAATTCAAAAATTAATAACCCTAAATCTCTGAAACCTGACGATATTGGTTTCCGTTTGGGGCCTAGAATTAATGCTATTGGTAGAATTGGCGACCCCCAAATAGTTATAGAGTTATTAACTACTGATGATGTCGGTATAGCACTCGAACGGGCAATGCAGTGTGAAGCTACTAATGCTAGTCGTCGGGAAATGTGTGAGGAAATTGAAAAAAAAGCTATTGAAGTTGTAGAAACCGAATATGTTGCGTCTTTACAAAAAAATCGAGTACTAGTTGTCGTTCAACCAAATTGGCATCATGGGGTAATTGGTATTGTTGCTTCTCGCTTAGTTGAACGTTATGGAGTTCCAGTTTTTATTGGTACTTATGAAGATGACAACCATATTCGCGGCTCTGCCCGAGGCATCCCCGAGTTTAATATTTTTGATGCTTTGCAATATTGTGACGATTACCTGGGGAAATACGGGGGACATAAAGCAGCTGGAGGATTTTCTTTACCGGCAGAGAATTTGCAAGCAGTACGGGAGCGTTTGAGCGAGTTTGCGAACCAATGTCTCGAACTCCAACACCTCAAACCTTTATTGAAGATTGACGCTTTAGCTAATCTCAATCAAGTTAACCGAGAACTTTATCAACAAATTAATGCGCTAGAACCTTGCGGAATTGATAACCCGAATCCGGTTTTTTGGACTCCTAGCGTTCAAGTTTTAGAGCAGCAAATTGTTGGAAAAGGTCATATTAAGTTCACAGTTGCTCAAACAATCGATGGGCAACAGCATAAAATCAAAGGTATAGCTTGGCGATGGCGTGATTATTTCCCGCTACCAAAACCACCATACCGAATAGATATTGCATACAAGCTGAAAGAAAACAATTTTAACGGCAACACTTCTATCGAGCTAGAAGTATTAGGGGTCAGACTTGCAGACAGCGATCGCCTCTTTTTCACCTACAAAGAAAAACCAGTTAGAGCTACATTTGCATACAACAGCCGTCAGTATATATGCGGTATTTATCAAAAAGGTTCTTCAGCAGAATTAAGAATCAAAAGTCCCGAAAATAAAGTTTTAGCGGTTCAATCAGGACATAACATCGGTTTATTAGGAATCAATCGCGAGCAAGCCCAAAAGGTTGATATATCTCAATCACCTTACTACGACATTATTCAAGCTGCTCTGAAAGCTTTAGAATCAGTGAAGAGTTAGAAGTAAGAATTGGAAAGTTAGGAGTTAGGAATGAGGAGTTAAGAAGTTTAAACCTTTAAGCTTTAACCTTAAACCTTTTACTTGTTGCAGGAGTTATGAGTTGAACTCGTAACTCCCGAAGAAGATTACATATCGCCACCGCGAAATGCCAACACAAAAATCACCGCAGGGCCAGCTAACATAATTAGTGCTACAAATGTTAGCTGAAAAATCACTTCCCAATTGACATTGGCTAAAGCTTCCATAGTATCCTCCCAGTTGTCTTAAAAAAATTGAATAAAGAGAAAAATCTTTCCTGGATATAGATCCTATCCGAGAATCGGCACCAAATTTTAATTTACTTAACAAAATGATAAAAAAGTATATAAAAAACGAAAAAAATCAAATTGATTTTAAGCTTGATGAGTAATTCACAATACTATTTTATAGAAGCATATGGTGAGGGGCGATACAAGACTCATAGGTCAAGGCAATTAATGATTTGACTACCCCGTAATTACATATAGAACTAAAGTCGTGGCATTTGTTACTTATAAATCAATCTAAAAAATGGCAACTTGGCAATGTGTAAAGCGATGTGGAGCTTGCTGCTATCTAGACCCAGCAGAGCGTCCCGAGATAGATGAATATCTTACTCCCGAAGAGTTAGAGAAGTATCTAAGTATGGTAGGAGAAGATGGATGGTGTATTAATTACGTTCATGAGAGTCGTGAATGCAGTATTTACGCTGAACGTCCGCGATTTTGTCGTGTAGAGCCAGAAGTATTTAAAGATTTATTTGATATCGAATCGGAAGAATTAAACGATTTTGCCATTGATTGCTGTCATCAGCAGATAGAATCAATTTATGGGGATCGTAGTTTTGAAATGATGCGATTTAATAAAGCAATTGGGATATGAATGGGAATTGGGAATTGGAAATTGGGGATTGGTAATTTCAAATTGGTCATTGACAATCTAATTGAATATTTTTAACTCCTAACTCCTAACTCCTAACTCCTAATTCCTAACTGTTAAGACGTAGCAGTGCTACGTCTCTACATTATGCCGATCCCCTTGTCACCTTTTCTCCGTCTCCCGCCATGCCCAATTCTTAATTCGGCTACTACACCCAATAGCTTACGGCTCTCCCTACTGCCAGTGCATGGGAAATAAAGATACATTATCCTTAAGAAAAGTAGACAAATGTTCAGAAAAAGGTGAATTTAATTTCACTGCTAACCGTTCAGCGAGGGAGCAAGAACCCATTATGTTTGAACACTTTACTTCCGAAGCAATTAAGGTAGTTATGCTCGCCCAGGAGGAGGCACGTCGCCTGGGACACAATTTTGTAGGGACGGAACAAATTCTCTTGGGATTGCTGGGAGAAGAAACGGGTGTTGCTGCCAAAGTGCTGACGGATATGGGTGTGACTCTTAGAGATGCACGCCGCGAAGTCGAAAAAATTATTGGTAGAGGTTCTGGTTTTGTTCCACCAGAAATTCCTTTTACTCCTAAAGTTAAAACTCTATTCGAGCAGTCTTTCAAGGAAGCTCGCTCTTTAGGACACAATTATATTGGTACCGAACACTTGCTTCTTGGTTTGACTGAAGCTGGTGAAGGTGTTGCTGCTAAAGTATTGCAAAATTTAGATGTTGATTTGAAGCAGCTTCGTACTGCTGTTATTCGCCGTTTGGGTGAAGTCGCATCTGTTGGTGCTGGTGTTGGCGGTGGTAGCACCAGACGCAACCAAATGGCAACTTTAGAAGAATTTGGAAGAAATCTTACTAAGTTAGCGGCAGAAGGTAAATTAGATCCCGTAGTCGGTAGGGAAAACGAGATTGAGCGTACCGTCCAAGTTTTGGGAAGACGCACTAAAAACAATCCTGTATTAATCGGCGAACCTGGTGTCGGTAAAACCGCGATCGCTGAAGGTTTGGCACAGCGAATTTTTAATAATGATGTACCCGATATCTTGCAAGAAAAGCAAGTTATTAGCCTTGACATGGGTTTGGTGGTAGCCGGTACTCGTTTCCGTGGTGATTTTGAAGAACGTTTGAAGAAAATCATGGAGGAAATCCGCTCTGCGGGAAATATTGTCCTCGTGATAGACGAAATTCATACTTTAGTTGGTGCGGGTGGCATGGAAGGCGGTATGGATGCTGCCAATATTCTGAAGCCAGCTTTAGCTAGAGGGGAACTTCAGTGTATCGGAGCTACCACTCTGGATGAATATCGCAAGCACATTGAGCGTGATGCGGCTTTAGAACGTCGTTTCCAGCCGATTAAGATTGGCGAACCTTCAGTAGATGAAACTATTGAAATTTTGCAGGGTTTACGCGGCGCTTACGAGCAACATCACAATCTAACAATATCTGATGAAGCATTAGTCGCAGCATCTCAACTTTCCGATAGATATATCCAAGACCGTTTTTTACCGGATAAAGCTATCGATTTGATTGATGAAGCTGGTTCCCGCGTGCGTTTGCGCCATTCGATGGCTTCTAACGATCGCGATTTAAAACGTCAAATTACTGCGGTTGCCAAGGAGAAAAACGAAGCGGTTAAATTACAAGATTTTGACAAAGCTTCCGAACTCCGCGATAAAGAAATGGAGCTAGAAGTACAGCTAAAAGATGCAGAATCTGGCGAACAGATTAATAGAGCTGTAGTTAATGAAGAAGATATTGCTCAAATCGTAGCTTCTTGGACTGGAGTACCAGTTAATAAGCTTACCGAATCCGAATCTGAGGTATTGCTGCATTTAGAAGATACCCTTCATCAAAGACTTATCGGACAAGAGCAAGCAGTTACCGCAGTTTCCAAAGCAATTCGCCGCGCTCGTGTTGGTTTAAAGAATCCCAACCGTCCAATTGCTAGCTTTATTTTCTCAGGTCCTACAGGAGTTGGAAAAACAGAATTAGCAAAATCTTTGGCTTCCTACTTCTTCGGTTCTGAAGAAAACATGGTTCGGTTGGATATGTCGGAATACATGGAACGCCATACCGTCAGCAAACTCATTGGTTCACCTCCGGGTTTTGTTGGTTACGATGAAGGCGGACAGTTAACCGAAGCAGTGCGACGCAAGCCTTACACGGTATTGCTTTTCGACGAAATCGAAAAAGCGCACCCCGATATATTTAATATGTTGCTACAAATGTTGGATGATGGTCATCTTACCGATGCCAAAGGTAGGAAAGTAGACTTCAAGAATACTTTGATTATCTTGACTTCTAACATTGGCTCCCGAGTTATTGAAAAAGGTGGCGGTGGTTTAGGCTTCAATGTAGAAGACGAAGCAGAAGCAAACTATAATCGCATCAAAACCTTGGTTAACGAAGAACTCAAAAATTACTTCCGTCCCGAATTTCTCAACCGTCTTGATGAAATTATTGTATTTACACAACTTCAAAAAGACGAAATCAAGGAAATCGCCGACATCTTGCTCAAAGAAGTTAGTAGCCGTTTAGCTGAGAAAGAAATCAGTTTACAAATAAGTGAGAGCTTCAAAGATTTGGTAGTGCAGGAAGGATACGATCCCAGTTACGGTGCTAGACCATTACGTAGAGCAATTATGAACCTTTTGGAAGATTCATTAGCAGAAGCAATGCTCTCAGGTCAAATCACAGCAGGCGATACAGCACTTATAGATGTTGACGATGACGGCAAAGTCCAAGTCATGAAGTCAGAAAAATCTGAACTAGAGTTTGCTAATGTTGGCTAAAAGTTATACCAAAATGCATTTTGGTGGTAACATTCTCATTACATCCCTTTGTCAAAATAACAACAGCTTCTACATTTCCAGTAAACGGGTTTTATGCCCGTTCTGGGAAATGAGAGGTAGAAATAGAGCACTGGGAAATGTAGAGAATATACTCAAGCAAACGTTGTATGAAATGGTAATAACTCTATAACCCCCGGTAGCGATACTGGGGGATTTTTATCGAGAGGATTGCAATACTACTCAGTCAAAGAATTAAACCCCATCTTTAGATCCCCCAACCCCCTTAAAAAAGGGGGCTTTAATTTCCATCTTGAGATCCCCCAAACCCCCTTAAAAAAGGGGGCTTTTATTCCCTCCTTCTTAAGGAGGGCTAGGGAGGATCTCCTCTTAAGCGAGTAATTGTAGGTTGGGTTAGACACCTTTAGAAATTTGATTTGTCACGAGAATTCTTAAATCGTGTCGTAACCCAACATCTTATTTGTTTATCCAATTGAAAGTTGGGTTAGGGTGCAATATTACTACTACAAAAAAATGATTATGGCAGCAAAAAATCTTTCGGGGTTGTTTCATAACCGCCAAATTCTGACAAATATGCCAGGATAGAAGTACCAAAGGGGTCTTGAGATACTTTAACACTAACTAATAAATCTACAACTTTATCGGGACCTTTGAGATGAGCGGCTGCAATTATTCCTGAAAGAGTAATTTTGATTGTTTTAGGTTTTCCGCTCTCGTTAAAAGTTTTTACTTGAGACAAATATGATTCAATTGATTTACCTTTTTTGTTCATCAAATAGTTGATATCTTGCCAATAAACACCAAAAGCTTCCCGGATTGCTTTTTCTTGAACTTCAGGAGAATTAAGAAATTCAGCTTTACTATTAATACCGTCTTTACCAGTCCAAGTACCTCTCCAATAATTTTTCTTAGCACCATTGCCAAAGTAAGATGTAGCTCTGTAATAACCAAGTCGAATTAATAAAATTTCTGCAAATTGGTATTTTCCGAGAAAATATAGTTGTGGATTAACGAAATTGTATTGTCCTAAATCTCCAGATTTGAAGCCAGTTTCACGTTCTCCTAATGCTTCAAGCATATCGTTAAAATTTCCCCGGCTTTTTGGGAATTTTTGTTGAGAATAAAGGTTAACTACTATTTCCAATTGAGTGTATTTAGATTTGTTGATTGAAAAGCTATCGTTAGATAAAATCTGAGATAATAAAAATAATTCTGTATACATTTTTGTTTTTTTTAGTTATTAATGGAATTCAATTTAAATAGAAGTCTACCAATATAAGCAATAAATTTGTGTTTAAGTCTTATAAATTTCATAATAAAATTATTTAAAGATGTAGGTTGGGTTAAACACTTTTGTTCGTAGTTGCGCTTCAGCGCCAACAATATTTGGCGCTGAAGCGCAACTACGAACATCTTTTTATTCGTAATTATAAAGATAAAAAATTACATTCTTGTTGATGTTAAAACTTGATTTTTCTCTTCTACAATACATTCGGTAAACTCCCGCTTCAAGGCATTAAAAACTGGACAAGCTGGCTGCTCTTGCAAATTATCTGGTTTGCTCCAGGTAAATGGGGCTTTCTTGGCTGCCGATATCCACAACAATCGTTTTGCTCTTGTCATAGCGACGTAAAGTAAACGGTATTCTTCAGCTATTTTCAAATGCTTGGCTTGTTGCCATGCTTCGATTACGTCGGGTAATTTTGTTTCTCCGTGTAGGGAAGCGCGGATTTGAGCGCGAGCTACTTCTGATAAGGTAAAGTCGCCGAGGAATTTTCTTTGCGGTGGTACCCAAAATTTTCCAGGTATTAAGTTTTCGTGTAGAAACGGCAAAAAGACATAATCCCAATCCAAGCCTTTAGCTTTGTGCATGGTAATTATTGTCAGTTGATTGCGTCTTGTATAACGTGCTTCTGAATCTTCTGTATCTACTGGCTCAAAGCGTTCGGAGCTAACAATTTCGCTAAGTATTCCCAGCATTCCTCCTAATGAAATTTCACCGGCAATTTGTTGGTTAATTCTTTCTGAAAGTTTATCGGCGGTTGCTAATTCTGCTTGTTGGTAATCTAGTTTTAAGGCAATAAAGGATATTAGTTGATAAAGGGGTAGTTGTAAACGAGCGTTAAGTAAGTCGCGACAAAATTCAGCGGTTTTTTTGACGGCTTCTGTTTGTGGTGCTGCTAGGGGAGAAGGATATAAAAATTCCTCGGGTAAGGAAGCCAAAGCATTTAAATCTTGGGGTTCGATTAATCTTCGTTTTACTAAAACCCCTAAAGCAGCTTTGAGAAAATCGGGAGAATGAGGTCTATCGCAAAATTGTAGAATAGCCAATATCTCTTCTGGTACGTGGGAATGTCGATCTTGTTCGCCTACGTCATAAAGTAAAATATTATGCTTTTTACAAATTGGTCTCAGTGCTTGGCTTAACCAGTTTCCTTGACGGTTTTCCCTGACTAATATCGCCGCACTGCCGTTATTTTCATTATCTTCTGGAAATAATTCGATAATTCTTTTTGACAGTAATTCAACGGTATTATGAATATCGCTAGGGGTGTAAATTTCTACGCCGCGCCCTACTGCTCGGGGATTTGCATTCGGTTGAGGATCGTTGGCATCTACGGGACAAATTTTTTGATTGCGGAAGGGAAGAGAAGGAGGAGAGTGAGGGGAAGATTGTCTTTGTTTGCTTTGGTAGAGACTGTTTACCCATTCGAGAGCAAAGTTTGCAGTTTCGATAATAATTCTACTACTGCGTCCGGCTTGATTCATGGTTGCCAGAAGTCCTTTTGAATCGCATTCCTGACAAAATGTACGAAAATAAATTGGATCGGCTGGTGTAAAAGTAGAGTTAATTGCCTGATTTGGATCGCCAACGCGAATTAAATTAATTTGGGAATTGGGCATTGGGCATTGGGCATTGGGCATTGAATTTTGGATTATCTCCCCCTCTACCCCCTCCACCCCCTCTTCCCCCTCCACCCCCTCTCCCTCTTCTCCCCCATCCACCTCTTCCCCACTAGCTAATATTTCCAACAACCGAGTTTGCAAGGGGCTTGAGTCTTGTGCTTCGTCTTCAAATACGGCGAATACTTGCTTTTGCTCAATTTTTCTGGCGCTTTCATTTTCCAAGACTCGTAATGCAGCTAATATCATGTCGTCATAGTCGATAAAATCTCTATCCTTCATCAAGGTTTGATATTGCTCGTATAATCCTGCGGCTATTTTCAGGATTTGATATGCATCAGTGCTTTGATGGCTCAATTGCTGCAAGTTTTCGGGTGTCATTCCCGAACTTTTGGCTTCATGAATTACCGCTGTTGCTAATTCTGGCAATACTTCTGTTCTTAATACCGATTGACGACGCAATGTTTCTGTTTCTTCACCGTCAAATTGTATTCCTTCCATTAATTGAGCGTAGAGTCGGGGATTATTTGCAATCCATTTTTCCACTGCGGTACGAATGAAGCGGTGGCTTTGATTGGGAGTGATTAGGGTAAGGTAGTCGAGTTCTAAGCCAGATAATTGCGGATGACGGTTGGCAATATTTAAGGCTAAACCGTGTAGCGTATATACCACGAAACCCGTTTGAGGTAAAGATAAACCTTCTCTTAAATATTTACGAATTTTGGCTTTAATATTAGCAGCAGCAGAACGAGTAAAGGTGACAACTACTAATTGACGGCGAATTTTCGGACGTAAAGAATCGCTATTTTCATACTGACGCGCGATGGCAATTGCTGCTGCTGCTGCCATGCCGGTTGATTTTCCAGCGCCGGGTACCGCAGATACTGCTAAGGGACCACCCTTCCAGTCTGCCATCGGTTGTTGTCCGGAACGTAGGGAATCACGGATATTTGCAATCTCTGTATGACGCGAAGATGTATACAGCATCGGTAATCGCGTCACTGACAAACCATTTTCTGGCACTGGATGAATGGAATTAGCGTCTGACATGTGGGAAGTTAAACTGTAGATTTTCTATATTAAAAAATAAACATTGGGGTTGGGTTCGAGTTTATCTATTTATCTCCTCAATTAGCTAATAATTCAATGATGACAAATCGGAAGCTTTATTTACATTATTTAGGTTTAACTTTTGCGATTTACCTGGCTATTTTTCTGCGTTTTTGGAATTTACAACTTAAACCTTTATGGATGGATGAAGTAATCACTGCCATCTTTAGTTTAGGTAAAAATTATAGTTTTATTCCTTTGGATGTAGTATTCCCTTTAGAAAATTTACAAAATATTTTTAGCTATCAATCTGGAGTAACTTGTGCGACTATTGCTGAAAATATCGCTAGGGAATCTACTCACCCGCCGCTATTTTTTTGCGGCATGTATAAGGTGTTGGCATGGATGACTCCCTTAACTGAAAACTTCGTGAATAAATTGCGAACCCCTGCTGTATGGTTTGGTGTTGCTTTGGTTGTGGTGGTTTATTTTATCAACCGATTGGCTTTTTCTCGCAAAGCTGGATTAATGGGTGCTGCTTTTGTTGCTGTTTCTCCTTTTGCAGTTTATTTATCCCAAGAAGCACGACATTATACTTTACCGATGCTAATGATAAGTCTATGCTTGTTGGCGCTTATACAAATTCAGCAAGATATTTTTCAACGTCAGCAAATTCGAGTTTGGCTTTGGCTGACTTGGATAATTATTAATATTATCAGTATTTATATTCATTATTTCAGCATCTTTAACTTTGTAGCTCAAATTGCTACTTTTGTACTGCTGATATCTTTATTTTGCTTGCCACGAAATACAGAATCTCCAGAAAAATCCCAGCTTTTTAAAGGTTTTTACCGCAATAAAATATTTTTACGTAAATTATTTACAGCATTAATATTGTCTTCTAGTGCCGTTTTTATCGCTTTGATTCCTTGGTTTGGGGTAATGCAAAACCATTTAAACCGCTCGGAAACCAGTTGGTTGCCCACACCCCAACATATTGAGCCGCTTTATCAAACTTTGATAAGTTGGATTGTAATGGTAATTATGCTACCTGTAGAAGCACAGCATCTTGCAATTACCATTATTTGCGGTTTGCTAATGTTAATATTTGCCGGTTATTTGGGATGGAAAGTATTTAAAGGAATTAAATTATTATTACAAGAACCCAAAACTTATTTAGCAACTCTAACTTTATTAACTTTCACAACTTTAGTATTGTTAGAAATATTTGCCATTTCTTACATACTCGGTAAAGATATCACAGTCGCACCCCGCTACAATTTTATTTATTACCCCAGTTTCAGCGCTTTGATTGCAGCCAGTTTAATTACCAATAACAATAGCAGTGCTAGCAAAAGAGGTTTTTCCAGGGAACAAGATGCTTCCTCGGCAGATATCCTCAAAGTTACAGCAAACAATCGGCAATTAATCATTGTTTTATTAGTTGGTTTCATTAGTTGTATTTTTGTTGTCAATAATTTAGGCTTCCAAAAGCCATATCTACCGCAACAAGTCGCGCAAAATATTTATCAACAACCTAATATTCCTGTCATGGCTGTAATGGCATATAGAAATTATCAAGATGTTGCCTTGGGCTTAAGTTTTGCTTTGGCTTTAGAAAGAGAGGTTAAGCATTTCAATATAAACAAACTTCCAGAAAACCGAACTTTGTCTAACTTTGCTTTTTTTAACCAAACTGCTGGTTTTCAACCTGTCTTGGAAAAGCTGGCTAAATTACCAAATCAAAATATCGCTCAACTCAACTTGTGGATAATTGCCCCCGGAAGACGGAAACGCGATTATCCGCAGCAAATTACCGTTTATCAATCAATATCTTGCAAAATTGATAAGAATCATCATTATCGAATCGGCATTCCCTATCAACTTTATCGTTGTCAAAAGTAATCCATGTTCGTAGTTGCGCTTCAGCGCCAAATATTTGGGGAGCATCCCAATGCAGGAAAAATTACCACAATTTAGGCTGTACGAAGCCAATATAGCATTCAGCGTTCACCTTTATGTGCGGCTCATGGCAATAGCTAGACGTGAATGCTTCACTTCATTTCCGAGCCGCATGTCAAGCACGGATACGCTTCGCTAACGCAATGAAAAACAATATTTTTACACATTTGGGATGCTCCCAATATTTGGCGCTGAAGCGCAACTACGAACCTAAATTGTATTCGGTAATACAAAATATTTGCAGAAAACTGAATTGCAATCTTTCAGGAAAAATGTAAAGTTTTGTAAAGATATAGGCGGATTTTTGGATTAAGTCTGACAAGTCTAGGAAGCAGAAAATTCAAAACTATTGCAGGAGCAAACGTGCGACAGCAAAGTCCGATGTATCAATTGTTTTTCAGTTACATATTAGCATTACGCATATGGCACATTCTGAAAGTTTAAATGAGCATCTCAATCAATTAGCCACAGAAGTTTCCGGGCATCCTCGCGGTAGTTTGAAGCGGCAGCAGTTGTTAAACAAACTCATTTTTCGGATGCAGCAGTCGGGGAAAATTTGGGTGGCTGGCGATATTATCCCCGAATATTATGAAGATGCATTGCAGAAAACTTGGTTTTGGTTTTGTAAAAACATCAATAATTACGATCCATCTCAAGCTAATGTAATTACTTGGTTCAACGCTTATCTAAAATTTAGAATTTTGGATATTCATCGAGAAATAGCTGAAGAAAATAATAGCAGGGTACATAAGTCAGAAGATGACGAATTAAACTTTAAAGATGCGGTAGCTAATATAGCTGCACCTAAGAAACCGCAACCCATTTTAGAAGAAACTCTAGAATGGGTTGAATCCCAGGGAAGCGAATTACGCCGTCTGCACGTGCGCTCATCTCCCCATATTAACTGTCAGGAATTGTTTAAACATAAATTACCACCGAATGAAAAAACCTGGCGGGAATTAGCGGAAAAGTTTGGTAAAAGAGAAAGTACTCTCAATCATTTTTACAATCATAAATGTCTTCCTTGTTTGTTAGCTTTTGGACGCGCACAAGGATATATAGACACTTAGCAAAAATATTATTGACTAAATAAGGTATTTACTTATGCATATCTCAACACAGCAGCTAACTATTTCCGTTCCCATTACAGAATCAAACAGAAACAAAGCAAGGCAATTTGCTCGACAACAATCCGATTCGGAAAAATCTTTGCAAGTTTACCATAATACTTTAGCTGTATTGGCAACTAACAACTATTTACAAATGTTGGATGTATCGACTTCATTAAAACATAGTTATAGTTGGAATGCTGTTGCAAGAGTAAGTACCAATATTGCTGATTTGAACTTGCCAGGAAAAGGACATTTAGAATGTCGTCCGATATTAGATTCTGAAGATACTTGTTATTTTCCTAAAGATATTTGGAATAATCGTATTGGTTATCTTGTGGTAAAGCTCGATAAATCTTATAAGCAGGCAACTCTATTAGGTTTTTTACCAGAAGTGGGCAGTACAAAACTCGATATTAAACAACTGCAATCCTTAGATGACTTATTTGTAGCTCTCCATTCTACTGATAATGTGGTTGAGCTAAGTCAATGGTTAGAAAACATTATTGATGAAGGCTGGAAAAGCATCGAAACAATAATAGGTAGACAAGCAATCAATCCTATGTTTGTGTTTGCGGATATTTCTTCTAATAATGATAATTATCAAAAAATTGAAGATGCTGTAGGGCAGTTGTACGCTACTCAAAATGAGGTAAATAAAGTTGATTTAGATTCCGAAAAAGCTTTAATTCACCTAGTAAAAAATACTTCTAACGAAGAAATTCGCTGGAAAGCCGCCGAGCTACTTTGGGAAATCAATTCAGAAAACCCCAATGGTGCTATTAGAAAAGCTGTTGATTTGGGAATCCATTTTGGTGACAATGCCATTGCTTTGATGGTAGCAATTTTACCCAAGCCCGATGGCAGCATGGCAATTTTAGCTAGAGTTTATCCGGGTTCTAACACAAATTATCTTCCTCAAGGATTGCAGCTTAGTGGCTTAGATGCAACAGGAAACTCGTTTTTTACTGTTACTTCTAGAAATAAAGATAACTACATTCAGTTTAAATTTACTGCTGAATTGGGTGATAAATTTAATATTCAAGTGGCTTTAGATGATGCTAATATCACTGAAAGTTTTGTGATTTAGTTATTTAGATATTGTACTTAACTATTTTTCTTCTCCAAAATTAATGTCATCTTAGACACTAATCTAAATTAATATTTTATCTTTGTAGAGACGCGATATATCGCGTCTCTATATTTATAAGAATCTATAAGAGAATATTACAGTTTTCTGTAATTTGTATCGTAAATGGAAACATTAAGCTTTATTATCTATTCATCCGTATAATTACTGTGATAAATTAGACGAAAGTTTTAATCAACCATTACTCCTCAAACGTGATGAACAATTTCGTTGAACTTGATATTGACGAAGGTAGTTTTGAGCAGGGTTTTCCTGTAAGACTCAGAATTGGCAAAGACGGTAAAACAAGTTTTAGAAAAAAAGTTAGGCTTCCTCCCGCACCGGAAATCCCTCGCTTGTACGAAGAATGGCTAAAGAAATATCGTGATTTGGGTGACAATGGTGACAATAGACAAATTAATGTTCCTTCCGCTCAAGTTACCCGTGTTTCCGTTATCAAAGATGAAAAAGAAGCTAGGAGAAGGTTTGAGACATATTTGCTTGATTGGTTTTCTCAACTTCCTTGGATGGAATTAAGAGTCAGTATACAAGACAAAACTCAGGTAGATGGATTTATAAGAGTAATTATTGCTACTCATAATATTTATTTGAAAAAGCTTCCTTGGCACTTATGGGAATTATTTTATAACCGTCCCCATGCTGAATTTGCCTTAAGTGGCGATTATGCAACCCCTAAAGAACGTTTAAAGCGTCCAATCAAAATTTTGGCTATTTTTGGGGGAAGTGAAGGATTAGATTTGACTTCAGATAGAGAGTTAATTACCAGATTAAGTCGTCGGGGAGCCAAAGTTTCTTGGTTGGAACAACCTCAAAAAGAAGAATTAAGCGATCGTTTGTGGGAAAAAAATTGGGATATTCTATTTTTTGCTGGCCACACTTCTTCGAGGGAAGAATGTCAAACTGGAGAAATTCAAATAAACAACAGCCAGAGTATTTCCTTTGATACGTTAAGAAATACTTTAAGAACTGCCGTTAGAAACGGTTTAAAATTAGCAATTTTTAATTCTTGCGATGGCTTGGGTTTAGCTGAGGAATTGCGGGTTATAGGAGTTCCGCAAATGATTGTGATGCGCGAGCCGGTACCGGATAAAGTAGCGCGGTATTTTCTGAAATACTTTTTAGAAAAATTTTCCCAAGGACATTCTTTATATTTTGCGGTAAGAAATGCACGGGAACGTCTTGAAATTCTCGAAGATGAATTTCCCTGTGCTTCTTGGTTGCCTGTAATTTGCCAAAATCCGGCAGCACATCCTTTGGTTTGGGCTAAACCTTTGGTAAAAAAATTGAATAAATGGGTTGTTACTGGAATTGCTATAGCGCTTATTTTTGCTGGTAATTACATCCTTGAAAACTTTTTAAAAAATAATAATATCCCTCCACAATCAATATCACGTAATAGTCAAGCAAATCCAACCCCTCCAACTTTAGAAGAAACTCTACCAGACTTAGGTGAAAATTTTAGCTGGGGAGAAAAAATTCTTATTAATTCTAATCCATTGAAGCAAGAAGGTGTAAACAATTTTGGTATAAATAATAGTTACGAACAATCAATTAAGCTTTTTTCTCAATCTCTTGAAGTAAATCAGAACGACCCAGAAACGTTGATTTATCTTAATAATGCTGTGGCGATGGAGCCTTCAGAAATCAATCAGCTTCCAGTTTCTAATATTGATTATGCAAGAACTTGCATTCTTGATAATAAAAAGCCTTTAAAAATTGCCGTTATTGCCCCTAGCTTTTCTAACACTTCAAATAAAATCAATGAAGAACTATTGCAAGGAGTCGCCCAAGCCCAGAATGAAATTAATTTGAATTGCGGAATTAATCGCAGATTATTACAAATAGTTATTGTTGACGATGGCGATAAAGATAATATATCTTCAAAAGTAGCGAAAAGTTTAGCTGATGAGAAAGATATTTTAGCAGTCGTTGGTCATTATTCTAGCGGCGCAAGTGCTAAAGCTGGAGAAATTTATCAAGAAAAACAAATGGTTTTGGTTTCTCCTACTAGTACTGCTGTAAGGAACACGAATAATAGAGAATATGGAATGAAGTTGAATAAATATCTTTTTCGTACATCTAGCAATGATGAAATCTTAGTTAAAAACTTAGTTAATTATATTGTAAAACTGGGTAAGAAAAAAGTCACGATTGTTTATGACTCTGAGAGTACGGTATACAGTGAAAATTTTAAAAAAGAATTAGAAACGCAACTTAAATCAAAACAGGTGGAATTAATTAATTTTGAGGAGTGCAATCTTTTTAACAACGCGAATTTTAATAAGTGTGTTGAAAGAGCTAAAGAAACTGTAAGTGTAATGGCAATAATTCCCACAAGTAGAAGTTTTGATAAGGCTTTGGACATTCTAGATATCGGTAAAGATTCCAACCTGATATTCATAAGTGGAGATACTATGGATAGAGACAGAGTAAAGGAAAAAGCAAGAAATCTGATATTTGCTGTTTCTTGGTTTCAAAATAAATTGCCATCAAATAAAACCCAATTTGAAAGTAATGCTTTAGAACTTTGGGGTATCAATAAAATCAGTTGGCGTAGTGCAATGTCATATGATGCGACTATGGCAATTATTGAAGGTTTGCGAAATATGGGTAATAATCCAACTCGCGAAGGACTTCAACAGGCTTTATCCGCAAATGGTTTCTCTGCTCCGGGTGCAGCAGGAAAAGTTGAATTTGATCAAAATGGCGATCGCCGTATTACTGAAGAAAACAAAGATAAAATCGGGGTTTTAGTACAATTAAAATGCGACACTAACACACCTAATAATTGTGATTTTGTTAGAGTTCCGCAGCAGTAAAATACCCTCATGAGATTTACAACTTCGGCTAAGTTTAGTATTTAAGAAAGGACGGTAAAATTAAATATGAAACCTCACCCTTTAAATATAAAACCTCACCCTCAATCCCTCTCCTTATTAAGGAGAGGGAAGCCGGAGATTATTTTCACTTTTCATTAATTAATTACTCTTTCTCAACTGCTTGCAATTCCACAACCCAAATATTAACCAAAAAGTCAAAATTGCTGATGTAAATAACAACATTGGAATTGAACCGTACCTAACAATTAAAGCAGGAGCAGCAGCAGTAAATAACCCTCCTCCTAAAATAGGTTCAAATATTAACTGCTTGTAAGCAAAACATTCAAAAGCACCTGTACGGTTATCGGGATCGACCATCCGCAACAATAAGATACCAGTAGCGGTAACTCCCATCGATTGCCCTAAATCCCCCAAACCCCTTTCATTTGGGTAAAAAGGAATTAAACGCGGTGCTAAAAACACGTATACGCAAATATTCCAAATGATACCTGCAACAGCCAAAATGAATAAAGGAACTAGATTTGCACCCAAAGCTGTGAGAGAAATACTAGCTAGTGCCGTCACAATAGTTACATCCAAAGCCAAGCCGCCAATACGTTCTATTAAAGAACGACTAACCATGTAGGTGCGATTTGTTTTAACCAAAAGCAACTGTACCAAAATTCCCCCAATTAATACCATTGGAAACAAAGGTACAAAAGCAATTAACTTTAATCCGTCTCCACTTCCCCAAGTAACTGACTCTACAAATCCTAAAACTTGTAAAATTAACCAACCGATTGCAACAGCTAATCCTACAAAACCAAAGTTAAGCGATATGGGATCGATTAGTAAATCTTGAAATAATTTATCTCTAGCCTCTGTAATGCTTGGATGTTCTTCCGTATTTGCATGAATGCTATCTTGGTTAATTTCCGAAGCAATGCTATCTGATTGTTGAATTTTAATTCTTCCAGTGCGTCTTCCCCAATCTATCAACCACGTACCGATGATAATCCCAGAAACCAGCCCGATAGTTGCTAAAGTCAAAGACAAATCGGCAGCTTCAGGAAAACCCAACTCTTCAAAAGTACCAGCCATGCCAGCAGATGTACCGTGTCCCCCTTCAAAAGCAACTTCAATTAAGGAAGCTGCGATGGGAGGTAATTGAAAAATAGGGGTTAATACTGTAATTCCCAGTATCAAACCTATAACGTATTGTCCCCATCCTAATATTTGTCCAAAAGCCGCTTGGGGTGAAGCTTGCTGCCAAATAGTCCGCCAACCCGGAATTATTTGTCCCAGAAATAAAGTAGCAAATACAATATTGATAAAAATTCCAGGAGACTTTGACCATACTGTTAAAATAGCTTCGGGGAAAATCCCATTCACCAAAGCCGAATCAGCACCAACGGTATTTTCGATAACAGCACCCAAAGCACTTGGTCCCAATAATAACGCAATTACACCCGCAACAACCGAACTAGGTATGAACAAAGATTTGAGTATACCTATACGCTGCCTGATAAAGCGTCCGACAAGAATTAAAATAGCAATTAGAGTATAAGCCCAGAATACATCTATCAGTTGGAACATTGTAATTCGATTGGGAAGAACATTTATTTTATATCAGCCAAACTGAACAAATATTCATTCATATTTTGATTTGCGATGTATTCAGGTGCAAAATTATCTCATACAGATTTAAAAACTCCTAACTTAGACGGAGGGATTTTTGATGATGAATATTCCGATTGTTAAAACCGAACGTCTAATTTTACGCGAATTTCGCGAACAAGATTTAGATGATTATGCCGAAATGTGCGCTGATGAGGAAGTCATGCGCTACATCGGTAAAGGCAAAGTCTTATCTCGTGCCGAATCTTGGCGCAGTATGGCAGCAATAATAGGTCATTGGTACTTCCGTGGATATGGTATGTGGGCTGTTGAAGAACGGAAAAGCGGTGAAATGATTGGTAGAATCGGCTGCTGGAAACCAGAAGGTTGGATTGGTTTAGAAGTTGGTTGGAGTTTACGACGGGCTTTTTGGGGACATGGCTTTGCAACGGAAGCAGGAAAAGCTTCGATGGATTTTGCTTTTACAAAATTACAGCAATCTCATCTAATTAGTTTGATTCGTCCAGATAATACAGCATCAAGAAGAGTTGCTGAGAAATTAGGAGAAAAATTACAAGGAGAAACAGAAGTTTTAGGTAAACAAGCCGTAATTTATGGAATTAGTCGAGAAGAATGGCAGAAAGTGTAGAGACGTAGCACTGCTACGTCTATAGACTTAGAAGTTATCAATTAATATTGATTTTCACCTTTAACCTTTAGAGGATGTTTGAAAAGTATAGTTTTTATCAAAATTCTTGGATGATCCCCCCTTCCCCCCTTAAAAAGGGGGGTTAAAGTCCCCCTTAGAAAAGGGGGATTGAGGGGGATCTCAAAAGTGTCGAGTATAATTTATAGCGCATCATTACATCCTCTAACCTTTAACCTTTAACCTTAATCACAACCCTTAATAAGTAAAATTATTTTTTTACCTTCTTTTCTCTCTTCCGAAAGATTACACCAGAACATAAAAGGCTTATGGTTCCCTATATTAAGACGCGATGTACAAAGGTGACGAACAATGGGAAACCTTAAGCAACAAAAATGCGATACCTCTTATGGTGATGCATCCGCTGTTACCGAGGAAGATATAAGCAAGCTTCACCCAGAAATTCCGGAATGGAATATTAAGGAAGAAAATGGAGAAAAGCGTTTAGAAAGAGTTTTCAAATTTTCTGATTTCAAATCAGCTTTGGATTTTACTAATAAAGTTGGTGAAGAAGCAGAAAATCAGAATCATCACCCGGCTTTAATCACCGAATACGGCAAAGTTACCGTTATGTGGTGGACTCATGACATTAATGGTTTGCATCGTAACGATTTTATTATGGCAGCCAAAACAGACGAGATTGCTGCAAAATCGAGATAAAGCTCAACTTGAAAAAGCAATTTCTAATCAAAATTCTTCGCCAACACCTTGAAGATTTTGTACATTAAAAAAAAATAAACTCACCTCTTTCCCTTCTTCTTGACAAGGAGAGGGGATATAACCTGTTCCTTTCCCTCTTCTATCTCCGCGCTCCTTTGCGTTTCCCTCTGCGTCACTCTGCGTTTAAAATTTATTCTTTAAAGTTTCTTAAATCAACTCTCCATCATCATCAACCTTTCCGCTTCCAACCTCACATACCAAGGAAAAGCACGCTCTTTAATACAAACCCATTTTTCCTTATATATTTCCACCTGCAAATCATAATCTTCAAAATCCCTGGCAGGATAATTCAACTTCAAATATACAGTTACTCTATGTTGAGTTTCGCTAATATCGGCAACCCAACAAGGAAAAGTATTTTCTTGATTGCTATCTGTCGAAAATCTCAAATGATGAGCGCGTATTCCCAGATATTTCAAATTATTAGGAATCTGTTCTACTACCGTCAAATTACAGTTCCAATCCAAAGCTTTTACTGTACGATTGTCAACAATTTCAGCACCAGAAATATTCTTACATTCGGTTACTTTGGCAACGATTAAATTTGGCGATCGCTCAAAAATATTTTCCTTAGAATCGTTAGCAATAACTTGCCCTTCCGACATCACCATAATATTGCTACTAACACGATAAGCTTCTTCTAATTTATGGGTAATAAATAAAGTCGCACCTTGATAAGAAGAAAGCACTTTTCTCAATAATTTTTCAATTTGATTTCGCAGATAAGTATCAAGAGCTGAAAGCGGCTCATCTAATAATATTGCTTCTGGTTCAATTACCAAAGCTCTTGCCAGAGCCACTCTTTGCTGTTGCCCACCAGAGATTTGATGCGGGTAACGATTTTCTAAATCTTGCAACTGCATCATATTAATATATTGCCGCACTCTAGATATGCGTTCGTGCTTTGGTAATTCTTGCAAACCAAAGGCAATATTCTGCGCTACAGTCATATGAGGAAATAAAGCATAGTTTTGAAACAGAAAACCAATCCGACGCTTACGACTGGGAAGGTTAATTTTGCGTTTGGCATCAAATAAAACTCTTCCATTTAATACTATTCTTCCTCTATTTGGTTTTTCTAATCCAGCAATACACCGCAAAGTCATACTTTTACCGGAGCCAGAAGCACCTAATAATCCTAAAGTCTTTCTATCTGCGGTAAAGTCAACTTGTAATTTAAAGCTTTTCAAATGCTTTTCAATATTAACTATCAATTCTTTTCTACGGTTAATAAAATATTTTTCCATAGACGAAGAATATAATATATCTTGCGAAAATACTTCGCGTTGAAAAACCTCTTCCTGCAAGAAAGTAGCGTTATCAAAAGCCAAAACCCCACCTGTATCAATTCCCCTAATTCCTAACCCGCTGCCACCAATAGTTTTGCCCCTGTAGTCACTATTTCCAATCTCTAGGTATTTATTTTCTCTTTTATAATCAAAACAATTAATATCCCCAAACTGACCAAAAATAGCAAAATTTATGAAACTTCTAATTAAATTTGTACTTCCATCTTTACTTTTAGAAATACGTTGTGATTCATCCCAAAGGTGAATAGTAGCAATTACAGCCAAAGAAATTGCCACCATTACTAAAACCCAAATCAAAGCTTTCCGCATATCACCGGCTTCAGCAGCGAAAAAAATCGCGATTGGCATCGTTTGAGTTTTACCAGGTATACTGCCAGCCAACATTAAAGTTGCACCAAATTCACCCAAAGCTCTAGCAAAAGCCAAAATTGTCCCTGCTGCAATTCCCGGTAAAGCTAATGGTAAAATAATGAACCAAAATATTTTAAACTCGGAACTTCCCAAGGTACGAGCGCAATTAATTAAATCATTATCAATATGCTCGAAAGAGCTTAATACAGTTTTATACATTAAAGGAAAAGCAACTACAGTCGATGTAATTACAGTTGCTTGCCACGAAAAGATAACGTTAATTTCTAACTGCATTAACAATTTTCCTACCGGGCTATTCATGCCAAACAACAGCAGTAGCACAAAGCCAACTACAGTAGGAGGTAGTACCAAAGGAAGAGTTAAAATACCATCGATTATTCCTCTAGCTTTACCCTTATATTGCTTCATCCAACCTGCTGCGGCAATCCCTGCAAAAAAAGCAAATAAAGTCGCAACTGTTGCAGTTTTCAAAGAAATCCATAAAGGAGATAAATCAAATTCCATACGCAGAACACAAACCAATTTTGGATTTTATATATTGCGAAAAATTCAAATTTTTTAAGAGATTATTGGTAAATTAAAATTTATAAAATACAAGCCATACAGCTTCCTAAATCATTTGTGAGATTTGATAAACCCGGTTTTTTTAAAAAACCGGGTTTTTCGCACCTACCTTTTTCACAACTCATATAGGATTGCCATATCAAGGAATTTGAAAGCCATATTTCTGAAAAGTATCTCTAGCAGCATTACTAAATAAAAATTGAATAAATTCTTGAGCTACTTCTGGGTTTTTGGTACGTTTAATTGCTGCTACGGGATAAATAATTGCTTTGTGAGTATTCTTCGATGCAGTATCCACAACCTTGACTTGTTTTGAAATTTTGGCATCAGTACCATAGACAATTCCAGCATCAACATTACCCAATTCAACATAAGCTAATACTTGCCGAACATCTTTAGCAAATACAGTTTTAGATTTGAGTCGCTCGTAAATCTTCAGATTACTTAAAACTTGTTTGGCATATTGTCCGGCAGGTACGCTTTCTGGTTCTCCAATCGAAAATCTTTTGATATTGGGACTTGTTAACTCTTGAAATTTAGAGATATTATTAATATTATCTTTTTTCGGTACAATTAAGACAACATTATTTTTTAACAAGTCCTTGCGACTTTCTGAAAGTAAAAGATTTTTCCTATCTAGCTCATCCATAAATTTTTCATTTGCCGATATAAAAATATCGACTGGTGCCCCTTGTTTAATTTGCTGGGTTAAGGTACCCGAACTTCCAAAGTTGTAAATAATTTGAATATCTGGGTATGCTTCTTGATAAACTTTTGCTACTTCCTTCATTGCATCTTGCATACTTGCAGCAGCCGATACAGTTAACTCTACTGTTTGTGAATTCGTGCTTGATGTAACTTGATTGCAACCAACTACTGTCAAAAATGAAATCAGTACCCAGCTAATTAAAGTAACAAAAGGTCTTCTATTCATTTATTATCTTGTTTTGAGTCTTGCTAAGGAAAAATAATTATAAATTATGCAGCTAGTTGATATTTATATACAAATAGTATTTTTTATTCTGTAACACGGATAACTGACATTATGTCAGTAGTTACAATTGACATTAAGACAAATGCTATTTCACTTAATTATCTTTGAACATAAAAATAAATGAAGACGTTGCACTGCAACGTCTCTACATCCAATAAAAACAAATTATTTTACTGCTCACTGCTCACTGCTAACTGTTAACTGATAACTGTTAACTGTTAACTGTAAACGTACCCACACTATCTTGAAGACGCTGGGAAATTTCCACAGTTTTTTGCAGTGAATTTGAAACTTGTTCCGAAGAAACTGTAGTACGCACAGAAATATCCGCAATATCTTTCATTAATAGACTAACTTCTTGAGAAGTCTTTACTTGAGATGCGGTAGCTTCGGAAATCGATTTTACTAAAGTGTCTATTTGATGCGAAACCTGTAAAATTTCATTTAAGGAATGCTTAGCACCTTCAACAACACGAGTTCCTTCAACTACCTGAGAAACACCAACTTCCATTGACTCTACTAACTCACTAGTTTCTCTCTGGATGTTTTCTACTACTTGCTCAATTTCCTTTGTCGCCGAAGCACTTCTGGCTGCAAGCTCTCCAACTTCTTCAGCAACTACAGCAAAACCCTGCCCTTCTTCACCCGCACGGGCTGCTTCGATTCCTGCATTAATTGCCAGCAGGTTAGTTTGCATGGAAACTTGGTTAATTAATGCCACTACTCGACTAATCTCTTGAGTTGATTCACCCAAACGTTTTACTTTCTTAGCAGTATCGCCAACAGTTTCTCGCAAATGGACAATGTTTTCTACCGTTAAATCCATCGCTTTACCGCTTTTTGTAGCTGTGGTAGCAGCAGAGTTAGCAACTACAGCAGCTTCATGAGCATTTTGTGCTACTACTTTCATCGAAGAATTCATGCTATCAACAGCATTCAAAGTACGGCTGATTTCCGAAGCCTGGGTTTTAGCTTCTTCTGCTAATGTGCTAATTGCGTTGGAGTTATAACCCAAAGAATCATTAACTTGAGATGCAGATGTTTTAACTTCGGTAACAATTTCTCGCAAACTTTCAACAATCGAGTTGAAGAAATCAGCAACAGTACCAATTTCTCCTTCAATTACATCCGCACGTACAGTTAAATCACCAGATGCTGCACCTTCAATATCTTGTAACAGTTCTAAAAGTTGCATTTGCAATCTTTCTTTTTCTTCTCTTTCCTGCTCGGAACTAATTTCTGCTGTTTTACGTTTCTGCTGAATTTGTTGTAAAAGCTCTGCTTGTTCTAAAGCATAACCAGTTTGAATCGCTGCTTGTCTAAACAAATTGATTTCTATTTCTTCCCAAGAGTGGGTACCACCACAATCATGAGCAGCAAATAAACCGTAAAGTTGATTATTCACAAAAACTGGTGCTAACAAAAACGCTTTAATATCCAAATCTTTTAGCTGCTTTAAGTAAGATTCAGTCAAGTGCAAATCTTGAATATTTTCTACTGCTTTAATAGTGCCAAATTCGTATTCGTCGGGATATTCTCTTACCTGATATGGATCGTTAACTTTTGTACCCAATACAGTATTCAAACTGTAGTCTGAAGATTCAGCAACTATCTCACCAAATGACTCATGTAAGCGGTAGAAAACAACTCGATTTAGCCGTAAAGTTTCTTGCGTACTTGTTACTAATTTACTGAGAATTGCTTCTGCATCCAGAGTTTCTCGAATATTACTGGTAATTTGAGTTAATTTTACGGCAGTCTTTGTTTCTATCTCTTGACGACGAGTTTGTTCGGTAATTTTATCAGCCATGCTGTTAAAACTGACAGCTAAATCGCCGATTTCATCACGAGCAAAAACCTCCGCACGAGAAGTGCGATCGCCGTTTGCAAATTTCAGTGCAGTTTCTTGTAGGTTTTCGATGGGATTAATCATTGCTCGACGTAAAATTACAGCCCAAAAACCAATCAACAACAATGCAATTAATATGGTTAAAGCTTGTAGTAACAAACTTTTTATCAATAGATTATTTAAAGATGTTTCTGGAGTTCCCCGTACCAAAATAGCTGGAGATTGTTCTGAATAAACAACTTTTTGCCCTTCTGCCTCTTCAATAATTTGATTGGGAACAGCTTTGGCTACAACCCTATAATTGATTCCTCCAATTTTGACACGTTTATCTTTTACTTTACCTTCAGCTTTTGCTGCTGCTTCTAGTAGAGATTTTGCGGAAGGAGGCAAAGGTATATTAGGTGTAGCTCGATTAATATTCCCTTCAGGATTATTTCTCAGAGATGCAGCTAAATCAAATTTTCCAGCTTGGTTTAAATAAACAGCACTGTAGCCACCATCAAAAGCTTTTAATGTTCCTTTAACAATCCCATCTTTGCCGTTAACAATATCCCCAGAAATCAATGCACCAATCACTTCCTGGGTTTGGGGATTCTTTACAGGAGTAACAGTATATCTAATTAAAGCATCTTGATTGCTAAAATTTTCCGGTAAAGGTGGATTTTCTTGACTTAATTCCGAAGCTTTTACAATTGCGCTAGCTTTGATTTGTTGGGCATCTTGCAAAACCCGATTAACTAACCCATCCAAATCGAAAATCTCACCCGCTCTGTCAGAATTAGCATTGACAATAATTCTTGCATCTTTACCTACTAAAGTTGCATATTCTATATTTCTAGCTTTGATTTCATTCTGTAAAATTTCCTTGACAGAAGCTCTTAAGTTTTCACCTAAATTGCGACTGGAATCACTCAAAACTGCTGCCCTAATAATTTCAGAATTATCTGATTGCCCCCGAAAACCAAAGCCCATTTGGTTGATTTTGATATTGTACTTAATATCCGATACCGCAACTTCTGACTTGGCTTGTTCGAGTAATTGATTCCGCAAACCTTGAGTAATAATGAAGGTGCCTCCAATACCTATTCCTAAAATAGATATCAATTGACAGAAAATTAAAGCAAACAATTGTTTGCGGCTAATCGGTAAGTTATAAAACTTTTTTAGCCAAGGATTTTGTGTCTTAGAGCTAGTTGTTTTAACTTGTTTAGTTTGTGAGGATATTTTAGAAGTGTAATTCATTGCTTTATTTGAGATTTTGACCGAGAAATATCCGAAACTATGTAGTGATGTTTATAATGCAATTTTTTGAAATATAGATTGCATAATCGTTCTTATGCTTGTTCGTTCAAAGCGTATTTTAAATAACTTTTAACCTATTCTTAATTTCTTTGTAATTTATATGTATTTACCTGAATATATTATTACTATTAAACCAATAAAAGTCATTAAACAATGATTTTCAATAACATTAATTAAATACATTTTTTAATCAAAAGTTAATAGTTGAGGAAAATTGACTTAAAAAAAATATCTCAGAAGATTTTAAATTATCTTAGTTTTCATAATTAATTTACAACATTAGATTTAAAATCTATGTATATCAAGTAACTCAGTTTATCTAATCAAGTCAACAATTATTAAGAACAAGTATTTATTTTAAAAACTTAACTTTGCTAACAATTATTATGCCTCAACTATCAAGCATATAGCTGTAAGTTGGCTTTGAAGATTTAATATGTTAAGGTAAATTTTGTGACAAGAGTATTTGTTAATTCAATATTGAATTAGATTTAAATCAGTATATTTATACACTTATATTTCCTTCTGTTAGCTTTAGAAAAAAAGTTTTATTACACTATTTATTTTTAGGTACTCCCGTTACGCTCTAAGATTACCTATAGAAATTTCTCCCTCACTCCCTCCCTCTCTCACTCCCTCACTCAATCACCACCGGTAATCTTCCACCGGGAAGGGAGTAGCTAGGTTTTGTTTGTGTAGCCCCAGTTTTCTATAGTTAGGGCTATTGATGATTTTATAAAGTTAATTTAAAACCCCCAGTTCTACATTTGAAAAGGGGGTTATAGCTAGTTATTTGAGTATATTAAGCTATCGCAGTTTTAAATAATATCTTTTTTACTTACATCGATGTGGAATCAAAAGTATGGACAAAAAACTCTGCGCTCCTTTGCGCTTTCCTTTGCGTTCCTCTGCGTTAAAAATATATAATGATACAAACTGATTTAATATAAAATAAAAAACGGAGCTATGAATTGATTGATTAAAATACAATTCATAACCCATGCAATCCTATCATTGACCTGTATTTACTCCAGTAACGGGAAAAATAATATCGTCCAAAGTTCGCAGTAATTCTTGTTCGTTATAAGGTTTGGAGAAGTAAGCTCGCGCCCCTAATTGCATTGCTAATTGTCGATGTTTGTCGCTACTACGAGAAGTAAGCATTGCAACGGGTATATTTTTCAACTCATTGTTCGATTTGACTCGACCTAAAAAGCCGTAACCATCTACACGAGGCATTTCGATATCGCAAATTACAGCCTGTACGCTCAAACCACTTTGAAGTTTTTCTAGAGCATCTTGCCCATCTTTTGCTTGTTCTACTAAATAACCACCTTTTTCCAAGGTTAATGCTAAGAATCGGCGGACGTTAATTGAATCATCTACGATTAAAATCGTCCCCTTACCCTTACTTACATGTTCTACAGCTTGTTCCTCGGTTTGATTTAAGAAAGCTGTTTTTAACCTTGTTGATGGTAGTTGATTGTTTTTAGGAGTGCGTTCCTTGGAAACTATCGAGTAAAGCAATTCTCCGACATTAACTAAAGCTACTACCCTTCCATCACCAAGAATCGTGCAGTTATTGAAGCCATCGGGTAAAGGTATATCTCCTTCAACACGACGAATTGCAACTTCCATTTCTCCCCAACAACGATCAATTTTTATCGCTACCGATTGATTGTTATTTTTCACAATTAATACGCTGGCAGCATTAATTGCTGGGGGAGTTTCTAAATCTGGGTTGTCGTAACGAGGACAATTGAACTGTAAATAATCACTAAGTCCAATTAAAGGTAAAGTTTTTCCTTGCCAATTGAGAACTTCTCCACCACCTACAGGGAAAACTTGTTCTTCATCAAGTAAGAAGATTTCTTCTACTACATCCGTCGGAAAAGCTAGTAACATTCTACTACTTTCTACCAGTAGCACTCGGGAAACCGAGACCGTAAAAGGCATTGACAGCGTAAAAGTGGTTCCGACTCCCGGTTCGGTATCAACTTTGATATCTCCCCGAACTTGTCTAAGATTGTTACGAACCACATCCATTCCTACACCACGACCAGATAATGCTGTAACTTGGTCGGATGTAGTAAATCCAGGCTCAAAAATTAACGATAAAATATCTTCATCAGTAGCTTGATTAATCAAAGACTCATCCAGCCCCATTCCGATGGCGCGATCGCGAATTTTATCTAGGGAAATACCTTTACCATCATCGCGCATGGTAATTATGGTGCGATTGGAACGGTTTGCGGCTTTGATTTCAATTAAACCTTGCTCTGGTTTACCTTGCTGGTTTCTAACTTCGGGACTTTCAATACCGTGGTCAAAAGCATTTCTGAGCAAGTGCATTAAAGGATCGTTTAAAGCTTCTAAAATGCTCCTCTCAATCAGAATTTTAGCGCCTTCTAATTTTAGCTGAACATTTTTACCGTATTCTACACATAAATCCCGCAAAGCTCTAGGAAAACGGTCGGTTAAATCCGATAGCGGACGCATCCGCACTTGAGTCAGCTTACGCTGTAATTGTTTGGAGGTTTTATTTAATTTCCGCGAAATATTATCTGTGTCATCAAGACTAATTTGAACATCAGTTGTCACCTCTTGCACCATGACGATGGTTTCCATCACTTCCTGGGAAAGCAGATTCAACTCGTTGTAGCGATCCATTTCCAAAGCATCAAATTCATTGTTAATGCTATCGGAATCATAACTATCGCTGCCATTAATATTCCTACCGTCTGCTGGAACCAAAGCAAGAGTTGGTAGTTGCGATTTTACGGAAGTTTGAGTAGATATTTTATCGTAAGCAGTACGTAGGTGTTGATTTTCCCGCTCAAGCACTTGTACCCTCTGCCCGAGATTGCGAACTAGTTTACGCAATCTTTCCATCTGCAAGTTTAGTCCGTTGCGTTGAATAATTAATTCGCCAAATAAATCGTTGATTTCTTCGAGTTGCTTGGTAGGAACCCGGACTGTATTTTCTACCGATTCGCTGCTCCGAGCCGCAACTGGTTCGGGTTTGCGTTCCACATATGTTTGGTAATCAGTAGCAGGAATTTCTTGAGGGCTTGCAGGTGTATGTACCTCCACTTCATCAAACTCAGAAGCAGCACTTTCCTGAGCAAAAGCAGCTTCTAAAGCTTCAAAATCTGCCGTAATTACATCATCAACAAGCCAATCTTCTTCTGAAGTCTCTTCTACAACTTCTAATTCTTCTACTTGCTGTATCTCTGGTGTTTCTTCTACTTGAATTGGTAATGTATAATCATGTTGTTCAAAGTCTACTGGTACTTTAACTTCATCGAAGTTCGTCTCACCCAATTCCAATTCAGTAGGTAAGCTTTCAATCTGAGAAGTTAAAACCAAAGCTTGAGAACGCCTCCAGCCAGCAAGGGCTGCATTGGCAATTTCCGCAACTTGCTCCTGCGGTGCAGCTTCCAATCGATCTTGAACAGATTGGCAAAAGCTACTAAAAGCCTCCAATTGCAGCATTTCACCCAAGCCAGCCAATTCTGCCGCCATAATGGCAACTTCTTCCTTTAAACAAGGTTGTTCGGTATTAGCTACTACCGACTCCAAACGCTGCAAGCAGCCTTCTACTTCAGTTTCAAATAGCAAAGGAACAATATCTTGTCCATCTTCAGGAGATAGCATTGAAGAAGCATCTTCTGGACTTGGATCGCCCAACCGCTGGTGTAACTCGTCAAAAACTGGGTAACAGAAGCTTGCTAACCACTGCTCTTCTAATTCATGCCCTTCTGAATGTAATTCTACTATCTGTCGTAGCCAGTCAACTCCAGAAAGAAGTAGACTCTGTAGCTGAGTATCTATTTCTAAAGAGCTTTTCCTAGTTTTGAGAACTTTAAACGAATCTTCCAGACGGTGAGCTAAATCGCTCAAGGAGCGAAATCCCATCATTGCCGCTCCTCCTTTAATGGAATGAGCAGCTCGCAGCGCCGCGTTTATCTTTTCCAAATCGATGCGATTGCTGGTGTCGATTTCTAGCAACACTCCTTCAATAGTATTGAGGTAGTCGCTAGCTTCTTCCAGAAACTGCATCTGGATTTCTAATTCTTTGTCCTGTGACATATTATTTGTCCCTAGCCATTAGTCATCAGTAATCAGTTATTAGTTATCAGCCCTTATCCAAAATCTAAAATCGGTTTAGTTCTTAGTTATTTATAACCATGAACTTTTTCGCTAGTAACCAATTACTCTTAACTGACCTTAAATGTACCGACACTATCTTGTAATTGTTGGGAAATTGCAACGGTTTGTTGCAACGATTCGGAAACTTGACGAGAAGAAGTACTAGTACGTTGTGAAACAGCAGCAATTTCTTTCATTAAAACGCCAACCTGATGAGATGTCTCAACACCGCGATTTGTTGTAGTAGAAATTGACTGTACCAAGTCATCTATTTGGCGTGAAACCTCTAGAATTTGACTTAATGACAGCTTAGCATCTTCCACAATCTGCGTCCCTTCAACTACCTGCGATACTCCTACTTCCATTGCTTGGACAACATCAGTAGTTTCTCGCTGGATATTTTCGACAATTTGTTCTATCTCGTTAGTCGCAGCAGCGCTTCTTGCTGCTAATTCTCCCACTTCTTCGGCTACTACCGCAAAACCTTGCCCTTCTTCACCGGCTCTGGCTGCTTCAATTCCAGCATTAATTGCTAATAAGTTGGTTTGCATCGAAATTTGGTTAATTAATGCTACCACCCTAGAAATTTGCTGCGTGGATTCACCCAAGCGTTTAACTTTTTTCGCAGTTTCACCTACAGTTTCTCGCAAACCTAAGATGTTTTGTACCGTTAATTCCATCGCTTGTCCAGAATTAGCTGCCGTACTTCTAGCAGTATTGGCAATTGTGGCAGCTTCCCGAGCATTTTCGGCGACTGCCTGCATTGATAGAGTCATTTCATCAACAGCATCCAAAGTACTAGTAATTTCTGCTGCCTGGGAAAGCGCTTCTTCAGCTAATTCGCTAATCGCACCAGAGTTATCACCAATAGCTTGATTCACTTTTGTAGCTGAACTTTGAACTTGAGTCACAATGTCGCGCAAGCTTTCCACAATCGAGTTAAAAAAGTCAGCAACTGTACCGATATCCCCTGCAGTAACGTCAGCCCGTACCGTTAAATCCCCCTGTGCCGCACCTTCTACTTCACTGAGCAACTCAATTAACTGCATTTGCAGTTCTTCTTTTTGATTTCTTTCGTCTTCGGAATCAGTTTGAGCTAATTGTCGTGCTTTCTCAACTTCTTCTAACAATTTGGCTTGTTCTAAAGCAAAACCAACTTGAGTCGCTAATTGTTTAAACAAATCAATTTCCTGTTGCTGCCATTCTCGCGGAGATTCACAATTATGGGCAATCAATAAACCCATCAAATTATCTTGAATCAAAATTGGCGCAACTAAATTAGCTTTGACTGCAAACTGTTCCAACATTTTGACGTAGCAGTTGGCTTTCTTTAAACCAGCATCATTGTAAATATTCGCAATTGCCCGCACGCGACCATTTTTGTACATTTGTACCTGACGCTCGCGAAAACAAGGATCTTCTATATAAGCCCCTTTCATTTTAGGAAATCCGGCGCTTACTGATTCCGAAACTACAGTTCCATCCCAAGTTTCGGGATTAAATTCGTAAATCACAACTCTATCGGTTTTCAGTGCTTGACGAATTTCTCGAACTGCCGTTTTGTAAATATCCTCTAATCTCAGGCTTCTACGGATACGTAGGGTAATATCTGCTTTTAACTTTTCTCTTTCAGCTTCAGCTTCTTGTTCTTTCACCAAAAGTTGTAATTGGGATGCCATTTGATTGATATTGGCATTTAAAAGTCCGATTTCATCTTCAGCTTCCACATTCAAACGGGTATCAAATTGACCTTTACCCAATTTTGCAACTGCCCCTGTAGCATCTAAAATTGGCTGTGTAGCGCGTTTTGCCAACCAAGCAGCGATAAATGCCACAGCTATCGCTGTTAATCCCGTTCCTAAAGCGATAGTCAACAGCAAATTTGTGCGTGGTGCAAACGCAGTTGCACCATCAGCTGCTAAAACTGCATCCCAGCCTAAATCTGGAAAGCCTTGTATTTGAATTTGTTGCGGTGATGGTGCATAGCTGGGCAACTTTGCTTCTTTAAATGATTTTCCAATTGCTTGCTGCTTCCCACTCAAAAAGATTTTATCATCAGCGTCTTCAATATAATAAGCTTCACCAGAATTAGTGTAGCTCTGAGCCACACTACTCAAAGCTTTAACAGGCATCTGGGCTACAACCACTGAAGTAATTCGCTCCCTCGAGGAATTCTTAATTGGAGCCGCAATATAAATATTAAAGTTATTGTTCGACGCAGGAATCGGTTGACTAATAAAGGGTTTACGATTTTCTATCGCTTTCTGAAAATAATCTAAATTACCTTGAGAGCTAAAATTACTTCCTTGGGATTGAACGATTGCATCCCCGTTCAAATTAAAAACTCCAATAGCGTCATATACCTTATATGTATTGACGTAACTATTCAATACAGTTCTTTGCTGCCCGGTTTGATTCTTGATAGTTGGCAAATTAGCTATTACTTGAATATCTTGAAACCGTTGAGACATAAAACGGTTGATTCCATTAGCTAACGCCTTTGTCTCAGCCTCTTGTACCTTAGAAACCTTGTCTTCCAAAGATGAACTTGCAGCAATTAAAGCACCCGTACCAATTACCAAAACGGGAACTGTTACCATTGCGATTGCCACAATAGTGGTTTTGGTACTCAAGCTCAATCTTTTAAATCGAGCCATTAAGGGATTAGAGGAAACATTGCCCCTATTTCCTACAGTCATTGGAGTATAGGATAGTTGTACTGCATTATCAGTCTTATTAGAAGATGAAATAAGTGATGCCCTATCTTGAGCATCACCACTCTTAGCCGAATCAGTTTTATTAAGCATAAATTAATTGCCCCGGAGTGGTAAATTCTTACACTAAAAATTCATCAAATTTGTATTACACCCTACTCACTGCGGAGATTAGAAGAATGCACTATGGCATGTGCATCTAATACCAGTAATATTTCTTTTTCTTGAACAATACATCCGCGTAAATAGGGAACTAAACTAGATGCAACTTGCCCAATAGGAGAACCTATTTCATCACTGTTAAACCTCAGTGTGCCAATAATCTCATCTACTACCAAACCCAAAATCATCGATTCAGTCCGAACAATTATTACACTGTACTGTCGGGGGCGATTCTGCGGGGATTGTAAATTGAGTATCTTAGGTAAGTCAACCACCCAAACAATACTACTTCGCCAATTCATTAATCCCAAAATACCGAAAGGCATATTGGGCATAGCTGTTACCGATTCTACCGACACAACCATCGCTTCTTGTGTCTGCTTCATTGACAAAATAGCAGGAGTTCGGGGATTAACAAAAAACTTAAGATACCCATCTCCTAAATTATTTTGCTCCCGATCGCGTATATTAGCTAATGTAATACTTGAATTATTCATGGATTCATATTGCTACCGATCTAATAGCACGTAAAAGTTCTTCACGAGTATAAGGCTTTGTAACATAGTAATCAGCCCCCTGTCTCATTGCCCATAAGCGATCAATTTCTTGATTCTTTGAACTACAAATAACTATAGGAACTTTTTGAGTCTCTGGATTTTTTTTCAAAGAACGACAAAGCTCAAAACCGCTCATTCCTGGCATCACTACATCGGTAATAATTGCATCAGGTTTTTCAGATTCTAATTTTTCTAATGCTTCATTTCCACCTGTAGCTTTTATTACTTTATATCCGCTTTCATTTAAAAAATGACTTATCAATTCCAATTCACTAGGGGAATCTTCTACGACTAAAATCGTTCCGAGCAAAGTAAGACTCATTTTCATATATCCTAAGATAGTTTAATCAACATCTATTAAATTAGGTTACTATTATTCGCGGTAAATATTGATATCTTAACTAATATGTTTGAAGACCACTTTTAACAACTCTGATTGTGTAAAAGGTTTAGCCAAGTAACCAGAAGCCCTCACCATCTTTGCTTTCGCTCGATCTATAAACCCAGTCCTACCAGTGACCATAACGATAGGAATATCTTTAAAAGCCGAATGTCTTCGTAGCAAAGAACACAATTCATAGCCATCTAAATTTGGCATTTCTACATCCAATAAAATTAAGTCTGGTTTACTACGAAGTATCTGCATCAAGGCTTTTACAGGATCGTTAATCATAACAACAGAGAAATTATCTTCATCCAAAAAACGTTTGATAGATTTCAAGATAGTTAAACTATCATCAATACAGGCAACTGTATATAATCGTGCTTTGGTGTTTTTTGAAATATTTGTATTACTGTTATCTTGACTATTGCTAACAGTTGATAAATTTGTTTGTTTGGGTAATTGTTTTTCAACCTCCGATAATGGTTCTACTTTTATAGGTAGCTTTGTCGCATTATCAACGATAGGTGGAACTTTTACTGACGTATCTTCTTGTTGATTAACTCGACGATTTCTTAGTTGTTTTTGAACATTTTCTATTAAGGAACGTAAATCTAAATAACAAAATGAAGGTAGATTTGACAAAGCATGTTCGCTTCTGAATTCATAACTGCCTTCTTTTATTTTAAGAAAAGATTCCAAAACTTCTTTTGCTAATTCATTTATTAAAGTTTCTGCTTGAGGATAAGTAATATAGTCCCCATCAACTAACCAGCAAATTGCTTGATAATCTGCTTGAGAAATAGGTTCATCCTCATTTTTTTTCTCAAAAATCATCCGCATTTGCACCCGTGCAGAGCTATTAAGAGTTGGGATTTGTTGGTTCAATCGTCGTAAATAAGTATCAAGCCGTTCAAATAAGCTTTCCGAACAAGAAGCATAGGTAAGTTTACCTTCTTCCATGTAGATAGACCAAGAATTAAACTTAGTGAATACTCTCAAGCAACCTGTAGCACGACGACTGCTGATTTGTGCTAACAAAGATAGCGGATGAAGTTTCTGAAATAATTTGTAACTATCTATTGGTGTTGTACTCATTTTGCTGTTACCACTATTACATTCGATTTCATTTAATCAAGCTGTTACCAATTTTTCTCGTTATCATAAAAAAGCTATTTATATCTATTAGTAATAAATCAAACTAAATATATTATCTATATATGTAGTATTAGCTTGACAGATAAAAGTTTATTAATAGTTTAATTGTTTTCTATATTTGACTTATAGCAACACAGCTTACTTGTACTGAGATTAACAGAGATTCTTTGCTAACAAGTAAAAAAAGTATGAAGACTACTTAAAGGTACTAAGTATTTTCCTTCTACGAACTTACTTCTCAAACAAAAAATGTAGCTCTAAATCGTATATAAAAACATATTTTAAGTATTACCACCTAAGTATAATACAGTTATTTGATGAGAGTGTATAGTCGTAATTCTGATAACTGACTTACTGATTCAGGACGACAGTATGTATAAAATATTTCTTTTATATTTTATTTTATACTTTGAAACCGATTTAAAATTGTTTTGTACTATTTAGTATTGCAGCCTTTATATTAAAGTAGCTACCAGTAAATATAAAGTTTAAGTTTATACATTATAAAAAATTATATTGTTTGGTTTGCTTACTTTAATTTATTTATAGAGTTTATTCCGAACATTGCCAGATAAATTATTACGAAGATTAGTGAAGAGTAATAGATTAAGTTTTAATTAAGAGAATTAGTTATAGCTGATTTGTATATGTGTTTATAAAGTTTGTCTAAGTACCGCAATACGTAACTTGCTAGCTGCAAGTATACATCCATCTTTAGTAAGAAAAGATTGTCAAAGTTTGTTATGACATTTATGGAAATCTCTATTTGTTCCATCTTAAACTTCCAAGGTAAAATAATGTTGATTAAAATTATGGTTAAAAAATAGTCTTTTCTATCGACATTTTTAGCCTTTGTCTAATTGAGATATTCAAACCTATGCTCAAAAATAGTACTTAAATTTGATGTTAATAATTTTACATACCATCAAATAAAAAACCAAAGTAGTTGACTAACAATAAGTACCGCGCGGCAAAATTAATTGTATATTGTCATTGCCAGGAACGTTCGCGCAGCGTCTCCCGGAGGGAGATAGAAATCCCAGAGTTTTGAAGATTTTAGAATGTTAAATTTATTTTGCATGACTACTTACTGCACAATGTTGAGATGCTTTGAATACACTCATCTCAACCCAACAAACGCAGTAGATAATCATAAAGTTGGGAAGATATTAAATTAAGTGATATTCACCTGAGGGGGTGACAAGCGCCATCAATCAGTGGCAGGGCAAGCCTTTCAGAGGACGAACGCGCTTATTGATAAAAGAGAAAAATTATTATTTTTTTATCAATAAACGTTTCAAATCCTTATTTTTCGTAGGAGTCGTTCTA